>CAYPAM010000036.1:0-12524 GCA_964408715.1 uncultured Lachnobacterium sp. | reverse complement strand
TATTGCGCAGCAATTAAATTCCTCTCCGAAAGGTGCGCATCCTTAGCGGAGCGTTGTTTGCGTCATAGGAATTTCCTATGACGCAAACAAGCCCACCGTTACGGTGGGCTTGTTGTATATTATTCTTTTTCTCCATATCTGATGGCAATGTATTTTACACTAAGCCTAATCTGATTCATAAATTCCTCCGACGACATAGCGCTATTTTCTACAATCCATCTCTGAAATGCCATCACAATCGCATCGGCTATAAAGGTTACTTGAAATTCCGTTACCTCTTTTTCATTTAATACCTCTCTCAATCTACTCGTAATTACAGGAAATAGCAAGCTTTGAAAATGCTCCGTAAAAGAGTTCTGTCCGGAAATACATAATGCCTTTCTATAAAAGCTACGATTGTCATAAAAATAATGACTTAGTTGCAGCAGCGCTTCCCATGCATCATTATAACCCTTATTATGAACTACACTGATAATTTCCGTATCAAAAATCCAATTCACCAAATCATATTTATCCTTAAAATGATAGTAAAAACTTTTACGGTTCATCTGACAGCCTTCACAAATATCACCAACATTTATTTTTTCAAAAGGCTTTTCCTCCATCAGCCGTTTTAATTCTGCCGCTAATGCCTTCTTTGTTATATTGGAATCCGCCAATCAAGACACCTCCTACAACGTGCTTACACCAATAGCACTATTATGTATTTAACTTTCTGCACGTACCAATGAAAGCGCAGCATTCAATTCCGCACCCATAATAAAAATCATTGCCGTCATATAAAGCCACATAAGTAAAACAATAACCGCACCTAACGTTCCATAGATAACCGAGTAATTGGCAAAATTTTCAACATAAAACGAAAAACCTATGCTCACAACCATCCATATTACAAGCGCCATGATAATCCCCGGACATATTTCTCTTAAAGGCTGTCGCTTATCTAAAGCCACTATGTACAGCATGCCTAGGGCTGCAAGCATCAGCAATCCCATAGGAATAAATCGAACATATTGCCAAACCCCTAATAGATAATTATACGCCGGCATAACACTTTCCGGTAATAGAATGTTAATCTCTATCAGAACTCGCTTGCCTAAGGTGGATAAAGCTAACGTCAATCCAATTACAAGGAGAAAGAGCACCGTATATATAAACTGGCGAATGGTATAGGATATCGGTCGCTCCGGATTATCCAAATGGTATGCCAGACGCACATCATCCATCAAGCCTTTGACTGCTCTCATTGGAAACCAAATTGAAAAGACCAAAGCAAACCACAGCAATGTCTGACTGGATGACTGCGATACATACTCCAGATAAGTTTCTATCAATCCCACAATATCTTTTGGCAAAAATTGTTGAAGCACCTGTATAATTACAGCTATATCCAAGTCCAAAAGTCCCAATATGTTGCTAAGAAAGATCAACAATGGAAACAGTGAAAACAGCAAATAGTATGCTAACGCAGCAGCGTTTTTGCCCACTCCATGCTCATAAAAGTTTTGCACAAGTAATCGAATTGTTGGAATCACAACACGGCTTTTGGATTCCTTCTTTTTTACTGTCATTATGACTCACCTACACTCTATTTACATCTTCACGTAACAGACGGTATGCCGTTGCGGCTAAAGGAACGCCTATCAACATTCCGGCAATACCCATAACGCCTCCACCGATAGTGACAGCAGCCAGCACCCAAATAGCCGGTAATCCCATAGACGAACCTACCACGCGTGGATATATGAGATTTCCTTCTAATTGCTGTAGAATAACGATATATACCAAAAAGATGATGGCTTGCACTGGTGATACCGTAAATATCATAAACGCACCCACTGCAGCACCTATGTACGCTCCCGCTACAGGAATCAATGCGGTAAACGCAATAACAACTCCTGTCATGGTTGCATAAGGAAGCCCTAGTATCATCATACCAATTGCACAGAGAGTTCCCAGTATCACAGCTTCTGTGCACTGTCCAACGATATATTTATGAAAACTTTCGTTCAAAACTGACAATAGATATTTGATTTTTGAATATACACTACCCTTTATATATCGCTTCATCAGTTTGTCACACTGTCGTCCCAGTCTTTCCTTTGAAGACAGCAGGTAGATTGAGAAAATAAGAGCAATCAATGCCGTGACAATACCGGAAAAAACAGAAGAAACCACACCAATTGCTGTTCCCATCACATTTCCTACTCCAGTAGCAAGTACACTGATTATTTGCTCTAGCTTTGATTTCCAATCCACACTCTGCAAAGGTCCAAGCAGGTCTTTTGGAAGAATCTCCATAGACTCTAACCATGCAATCAGTGCATTAATTGCTCCCGGCACCTTAGCAAACAAGAGCTCTAAGCAGGCTATCAATTCCGGTACAACCATTTTGACGATGAATACTACTATAATTACCAAAGTAGCAAAGGACAATACCATACAAACCGGTCTACGGCTTTTTATAACCCCAGCCTTTTTGGTTTTTGGGAAATAATGCTTCTCGTAGAAATTCATTAAAATATTAATGACATATGCAACTATGCAACCTATCAATAATGGCATGGCCGCACCGATAATATTACCTACAAACCCACAAAAATTCGTCCAATAGTTCATGCACAAATACAATACAAATATACTAATGCCAACTCTAAAACACGTTCTCCATTCTACTTTCATACGTTTGTCCCCTCACATTCTTTCTGCTCATCACAAGTATAGCTTAGCGGAATTCCGTAAGTTTCTTCATAAATGGCTTTCCAAACCTCATAATTTTTTTCCATCATCGCCATCGCATTTTCAGCCTTATTTTTATTATCATCTGGATAAATCGGTGGTGCCACATGGATTGTGTACGCCTGTACCGGATAGCCATCTCCATCCATTACATCCGTATCCTCCATCGTAATAAAGCACGGCAGAACAGGTACATTGTTGCCTGCTGCAAATGTAAATCCGCCTTTCTTAAGTGGCTTTGGCTTACGATAATTCCACCACATGCTTTGTTCCGGATAAATCAGGATAAAATGTCCCGCTTGTAGAATGGCATTCACCGACAGCATAAACTTTTTCATAGTAAGACGATTCGAGCTTAAAGGCAACGTGTTACAGTTTCTCATCAAAAAACCGTAGAAGCCCGGAAACGCCGTATAATTAGCTTCGCTAATGATGCGGTACAGTTTTTTCTTGCGTAGTCCGGCTTTTTCGTACGCCAACTGCATGGCAAAACTATCAAATGCGTTAAAATGATTACATGTAATAATCGCTCCACTCTTTAGATTCTTAAGGTTCTCAATTCCCTTAATCTCTTTTATTACAAACTGTTTCTTCTGTACTAAAACCCCAACAAACCAATGTGCAACTTTAAACGCGTAGCGTGTTTGAAGCTTGCTCTTCATACTCTTGCGCAAATAATCCACTTCAAAAGGTAATAACTCTCTTCCTTCCGGATCATCCTCTACATCCCGGTCAAATATCCCAGCCTTCTCATACTGTTCAATTCTTCGCAGCACCTCTGTTCTAGTAAGCTTGATTGGCGCATTCTGACCAAACATATTGTAATAATTGTTTGTATTTGCAATCTCTGCTATTGCTAAATTTTCCAGATTGTCTCCGTAGGATTTGTCTTTTGCTTCATCCTCTTTTGTATGACTCTCTAAAATATTCTGCAATTCCTCATATACTTCTGTCTGCTTAGCGTATTTCCAGAAATACTCTCCTAAACGGCATTCCTTGTAATGCCAAGGCTTTGAAGCCAGATTGTAATGTATCAGCTTCGCCTGTTCTGGAGCAAAGTTCAGAGTACCAATCATCTGGGTATTCCATCGCGGGTCCATCCATAACACATTATCCTTGCAGAGAATATTCAAATAATCCTGATCCTGTGCAACTACAAAAGTGTAAGTGTTGATAAGCTCTGTAAAGCACTTTAGCATATGACGCTTTCTGAATTGCTCACAGTTGATTAGAACAACCCCTGCGTTGAAATACGCTCCTCTTGATATTCCAAGTACTTTTTCAACATAGTCTCCATATATATCTGTCTGAACTACCAATTGGTCACGAACCGCTCCAATGTAGTTTTTACCAAGCTCATACTGGTACAAACGAGCAATATCTTCACAGATAATGGTATCGCTGTCTACATACAACACTTTTTCGTATTCCGGAAACATGTCCGCGATAAACACCCTGTAATAAGTGGTGGCGGTATAGTAATCTCGAAGCGATATTTTCTTTTCGATTTTTTTCAGTTCATTATTTACATCTACAAAGATAACCTGGCAGTTTGAGGTTTCTAATCTTTTTACCAATGCCTGATTCTCTGCTGATATATCTGTATGTAAAACATACAATCTGTACTGATGCTTTGGAGTCGTATGCGCTATAATGGATCTTATTGTTACCACCATAAATTTGACATATTTATCATCCGCAGCCAAAAAAACAGGTACTATTTTTCTTCTTCTTCTCAGGCTAAGCATTTCTTTCATTTTTGTATTTCTCCTTTAAGTATATGTATTCGTATAGCACATCATCAAACTGACTATACCGGAATACAGTATGTACTTTCGTAACGTTCCATTGCTTTACATTTTCTGTATGAGGATATGGAAGGTAAAACAGTCGCTTTGAAAAATGTCTTACCACCGTATGCTTATGCAGGAATTTCTGGTCATTAAATCTCTGCGGCAGCATCTTCTTTTTTGTGGTACTTCTGTATATCGCACTCTGGTCAGCAAACATAAGCTTTTTGGTTTTTATCAACTCTCTGGATTTTTCGAATAGCCTGGTTCTTCTTGCCTCCTTCATATTGAACAGCAAAACACCCGCGTTAATATAATTCGGATTTATCAGATATTTTCCATAATGGTCTCTTCCGGCAGCATATTCATAACCATCCAGCTTGGTATCATATAACAATTTGATATCACGGTTGAATAATATATCAACATCCAAATATAATATCTTATCTGGTATTTCCGGAATCAAATCCATAAATAATCGCAGTAACGTATACGGCGAACAATAGCATTGCTCATTCGGGGAATTGGCAAACTCTCTCTCATAAATCTCTGTTACATCAATTTTTATAATCTTATTTTCCGGATTGTATTTTTGTGCAACCTCTTCCAGAAAAGCAATCTTTTCGTCTTTAATCGCGATGTACTCCGGCTTAATTCTGGAAACATCCATCGTCAAAACATATACTACAAATGGCTCTTTTACTTCTGTGCGTTTAAACACCGAAAGCAGACATGTCAGTATTCCATCAAACACATTATCATTGCCTGAAAATAATATATTCATTGTTGTCTATTCCTCTTTCTTTATGTACTGTATCATTTCCACGTTGCTGTTTTTGCAATACTCCTTCATAGAAGTGATTACGCTTTGGTGAAGCTGTTGCTTCTGCTCTCTCATCGTCAAGGTGTTATCCGGATAAAACGGACCATCCACATAGGTCACGATTTGCGGTGTTTTCGCCCACTTTCTTTTCTGATATGTGTTGGTGAAACAATACACCGGCACACCACATGCGGCAGGATATCGGAACGAACTATCTTTAAAATTACGTATTTTCGTATAATATGGCCAGATATGGGCTTCAGGATAGATAGTAATACATTGTTTTTTTTCGATTAACCGTTCCAGTTCTTTATTAAAATTTTTCATGGCTGCTTTATCATCCGGCAGCGGAATTGCACCTAGACACGGCGTAATCCTTCCCAATACCGGCATAGACACATTATTGGCATGGACAATGACGTATGTTCCACCGAAAGGGCAACGAAGCATGGTTGGAATTAGGGCATCTGCGATTGCATTGGTATGATTCCCATACAGGAAAAAACCCGTTCCTTTTGCCTGCTTTAAGCATTCTTTATTGACAATCTTGTGACGGTACTTTATTTTCAAAAAAATAAATGCAACGATCTTTGCCACAATATGATATAGGAAAAAGCGTCCAATCTTTCTTAAAATACCACCGGAATAATCATATGTTTCGTCTATCCGTTTTGGGGTAATCTGAGCCTCTGAAAATTCATCTTCTAATTCATTTTGATAATATATAATCTTTTTCTCTGTCTGTTTTTTACTCATGTATCACGAAATCCCTTACCTGCATAAACAACCAAAAGGCGAAACTTACCTGCCACCGCAAACAAATTTCGCCTCCACTACCGCCAATGCTATGTACGTAGAACATCTTCTATTTTATACCGCATATACCGCAAAAAGTCAATAAGTTTTTGGACAACTTCCGGTTTTTGTCCAAAAATATTTCTCCTACACACGCAGACCTGCCACCAAAAGTGGGCTGGATTATTCAAGTCCGGATTGCGACGATTTGCTCCTCTTATTTCGAGATTCCAATCTTATCCAGATTTGGTGCGTAACCATCTGGATTCGATAATCGAATCGTATTGACACCTGCTTCTAATTCAATTTCAACATATGCACATGCCGGGTTGCTATAATAATCACCACTTGACGGGCACTCTACCGCTATGTTCTCTCCACCATTTACTGACAGATATACTGTTCTATCTTCCCCAGTCATGTACCAGATTTGAACATAATATGTCCCAGCCTTTTCGACTTCTATGTTATTTAATTCCAGATACGCCGTTCCTCCGAGCCAACCCACCAGGGTTCCTTCATTGGTTGCACCATTTGCAAGAATTCCATCTTCTGCCTCATACAAATGGTAGGTATAGTTTGCTCCGGGACTTACTACTACTACATCTTTTTCTTCATCGCTTACAGACGCTTGTGCATCAACAACCTTCTTTGATAACGAAATCCTATCCAGATTCGGAGCAAACGCTTCATCGTTATAGAACGCAATCGTATTTTCTCCTTCCAGATACAAGTACTCTTTCTCATAACCAGTTACATAGTCAAATTCCTTCGTTGTAAACTTTACGGCGCATCCATCGCTATTAGCAAATTCTATCGTAAACACATCCTTACTTGTAACCTCTTTCGTTACAACCTCGATGTTATTCCCGGCACTGTTTGTTTTATATATATACGCAGTATATGAGGCGTCGTCTTCCAGGAAGGTAAGACTTATCTCAACCTTTCTTGCCTGTGATGTGAGTGCTGCCATGTACCAATCACTCTCTGCGCATCTTACAACTGTTCCGTATTCGCCAGGTTTTCCTTCCAACACAATCGTTTCATCCCAGCTTACCGGAATATCATTCATAAGCGACAAGCCTGCGTAGCCTTCATACACATTGACATTCTCTGCAAAATGAACCAAACCTGATTCAATATAAATGCTAGTCCCCAGCATAAAACCATGCGTTGCATCTATTCCTGCAACCGGAAGTGCGGTTGGCGTAAAATCTGCGGAGCCAACTACATTTCGTGTAAACAAGTAAGTAATAATATTCGATACAGATGGCTCTGTACGCCATTTATAGTATTCGGCACCATAGATACATCTGTTCCATCGTATTTTGAGCGTCGCTTTCGTAATAGTCTACTTTTACCCCTTTTATTCCTACACTCTTCGCCCATGTAAACTCTGTTCGTATTGTTTCTTCATCTAACAAGGAGTATTTTGGATAAGCTCCTGTTGCGGCATGTCCACTATTATTTACTCCATACCACAACCATATTCCCACGTTTTTTTCTGAAGCATAGTCAACTAATTCCTTTACCTTTGTCTGATAGTCTTCCCATAGAACCCAGCCATAATCGAGACACACATAGTCCCAGCCATTTTCAGAAGCAAAATCAATATATTCATACTGCACTCTCCTGCTTGTTGCCGAAAATCCACTTTAGATTTTTACTGCTTGCAGAGGTCTTCAAATAAGAAGAACAATAGCTTTCTTCATCATCAAATACCGATGCTTCCGTCACAAGCACCCAGTTTTCCCCTGTTTCAATCAATGATGGCAGGGTGTATCTGGCATTTCTGGCACGTACCTTATCCATGGTTACACTGGTATAGGTACCTTCATATGTTACATTGGGCTGCGTATAAGACCACAGCGTTGATTCATCACTGAAAACAAACTCTCCTGCTTCACTTTGGATTGTTGCGCCCTCGTTCATTGCATAATTATAAGCCACACCTTCATCATACACACGAATATGGATAGTTAATTCCTTTTCACTCTTCTTCAAGGTAAATGTGTACTGATTACAAATATCAGTAATACTTCCTTCATGCTTTCCGTTTAATAGTGTATATTCATCTGTAATCTCGCATATCTGACCATCTACATATTCCGTTCCTATGGAAAAGTCCACCTCACTGGTAACTATGCCAAGCATAGATGGTTCCATCACAAGCTCTTCTTCATTTGTCACTGCGTAGAATATTCTTCCATCCTCTGCACCGAGTATTCCAACTACGAGCTTGCCATCCGGCGATGCAATCGACTTCAATATACGAAGCTTAGTTTCATCAACATACGTACATACCCCTGTATAGGTTGCTTCCTGCATTTGTCCCTCTCCTGTTTCTGAGTTTTCTGTTCCGTCTGTCTGCTTCCCACAGCTACATATGCCCAAAGCCAAACACATCATAGCCAAAATCAGCAGCATTCGTTTCATCTTATTAGCCATACACCTTTTCCTCCTATCATTGAAGTTCTTCTATGATATGTTTATTTTATCTTCTAACCTTTCTTTTGAACATAGACGGATGTGTTGTCTTATATGCAAAAATGTGGGATATGTTAATCCATATCCCACATCAATCAGCTTTATATAATTCTATATCTTTCGGTATTCACTTGGACTTATTCCTTCTAATTTCTTAAACATTTTTGAAAATGTTAATTGGTCATAATATCCCACAATCTCTGCTATTTCACTGATTTTCATATTGCTGTTTTTCAAAAGATTCTTAGCTTGCTCTACACGACAACGCATCAATATTCCAGCAGTCATAGATTTAGAAAAACCTTGAAAACACAAAGCTTTACAAGGCTATAGAACAAAGAATCTCGCACGCGAGATTCTCCGCGCCCGAGCGGTATCGCGTAGCAATTAAATTCCTCTCCGCGAGTTGCGCATCCTTAGCGGAGCGTTTTTTGCGTCATAGGAATTTCCTATGACGCAAAAAAGACGCCACTTTCTGTGACGTCTTTCCATAAAGAATCTTGTTATCCTCTATATTCTGTTCCCTTTGTGCATCTGCCCATATGACACAGTGCGATAACACCCGGACCTGTGTGTGCACCAATAACAGGACCTACATCGCTAAGAATTACCTGTGCATTTGGATATTCTGCTTCTACCATTGCTTTTACGGCAAGGGTATCCTCCAGACAATCGCCATGTGAGAGAAATACATAGTTCCACGCATCAATATCCGCAGTTGCCTTCATGTAATTGATAAGCTCCTTCATCGCTTTCTTTCTGCCGCGTTCCTTACCTACGGTCTCGAGCTTACCTTCCGCATTTACCACAATCATAGGCTTGATATTAAGAATCGAACCCACCACTGCGGTTGTAGCGCTTACTCTGCCTCCACGTTGCAGGAAGAACAGGTCATTCACTGTTACCTGATGATGAATCTTATCCTTCATCGCCATAACACCTTCATAGACTTCTTCAATGGACTTGCCAGCCTCTCTCTGAAGTGCCGCATAGTGAACAAGCAATCCCTGTCCGACTGACGCGCAGCAGGTATCTATATCCAACAATTTGCGTTCTGGAAATTCTTCGCGAAGCTCCTTTATAATCATTGCGCCACTGTTATATGTAGTTGACAATCCGGATGAAAAGCCAAGGTACAGAATATCCTTTCCTTCCTCTACGACTTTTCTCATATGTTCCTCGAAATATCCTGGTGTCGCAGCAGCAGTCTTCGCCATAGCGCCTGCGCGAAGTTGGTCATACAGTTCCTTTGCTTCGATATCCTTATTCAATATCGGCTCCCTATCATCGATAATTACCTCTAGTTGAATAAGCTTAATATCATACTGCTCGATGATATCCTTCGGTAAATCACATGACGAATCTGTAAAAATCTCAAACTCTAACATAATGCTTTGCTCCTTTATTTATTCATAATACCCTCAAATTTGGTTTTGAACCACCTGTTGCAGATTCTTTAGAAATTATATCAATGTAGTTTTGAAAACCACATTATAAAGTTTATGATAACATACTGTTTAGAGCTTGACTACCCTGTTTTCTAAAATTTTATAATTATTTAATCTTTCCATTTGCCTTTAACCAAGCTACTTCATCACGAATTGTTTCAGCGTATCATAGGTACAATTAGTTAAGGTTTTGTTACATTACAAAGATTTTTTCTTTTGAAAAAAGTCATCAATCATCTGAATGATTTGTTCCGGTTTGGTTGTCTTTAAGATATATCCTTCCGGCTTTAATCCCATAACCTGCTCGATACTTGCTCTATCATTCTTGCTTGTCAGAAACATAACCGGGATGTTGCTGAACTCTGATTCCGAACGAATCATCTCCAGCACCTGCTTACCGTTGATAACTGGCATCTCATAATCGAGAAGCACCAGATCCGGACGGTTTGTTGACAGATATTTGATTGCCATGGCACCGGAATTCGCAAGGATTACCTGATAGCGGTCCTCCAACCAGCCCTTTACATTCCGAAGCACTGCACCGGAATCGTCTACCACCAATACTTTCTTCTTGTTGTGGTTGCCATAGAAACGGATATACTCATCCATCTCACTTACGACGACCTTTACATCGATTGGACGCTGATATTCCTTCTTAATCAGGTTCTTTGGAATCACCTCACGGATTTGTGCCAGCTCATTGATGTCCCCGATAATGAAAAATGGAATGTCGTCTTCCACGCCCTTATCACGTACAAAGACCATTGCCTGATTCTTTTTCAAAAGGGTCTCATCTGCATAAATCATAATTGCAGAGATGGTGTCCTTTACCGCATTTATATCATTGATATTGGTTCCAACATTGATGATATTATAACCGAGTTCCTTTAACTGCTCCTCCATAGAAATATTCAAATAACTATGAATTTCTGCAAAAACTAATATGTTGTGCATCTTCTTTTCAAGTTCCTTTCAAGGTTACTTCTGTAAATCACTGATTAATTCATCTGCCAGATTCATGACATCCTCCATTGCAACATCTGCAACAAAGGCACTCAAATCCTCTACCTTACTCTGACATTCTTCCGGAAATGCATAGGTTTCCAGTGCTCGCATCGCCTCATCCGCACTATCCAAATCAAATCCATCCATGGAAGCCTTCAGCTGTTCTAAGGTATGAATCAGCTCGTCCACCGGCACCTCCTGCTTCTCTTCATTGCTCTGTCCATATGGTGCCAAAATCGGCTTATAGTTCCTGTATAATGATAACACAGCAGGGGTCTTCGTTTCCAGTACTTTTTGCTCTCCTGCATTACCTAATTGCTCTAACTCATAAAACTTCTCTGACAACTCTAGTGCACCTATCATACGAGCCGTGCTTTTTAGTGCATGTACCTCTATCGTATAATCACGAAGCATACCATCTGCAAGAAGCTTTTCTACCTTGGTTGCCTTCTTGTCAATCAGCTTATAGAAGTCTCCAAGTAGGCTTAGGAACAGCTCCTTAGAGCCGGAATTCGCGATTCCTTCTGCTACATCAAGTCCTTCAATCGTAAGCTGTGGCTCCTGCGCCACATAGATACCTCCACCAATGGATTCGAATGCTGCCGTGTTTTTTTGGGTCGTCATTTCCTCTGGCTGTACCTCGACAATTATATGTTCCGGCAGCCATTTGCGGATACATGCACACAATTCCTTCATCTTGATTGGCTTTGGAACGAAGTCGCTAAAGCCATTCTGCTTAAACATCTCCCGCGCTTCTACGGTTGCATTCGCAGACAATGCAACAATCGGAAGCGCTTGATAAGCTTCTCCCGCAAGACTTCGGATATTCTGTGTCGCTTCTACACCATCCATCACTGGCATCATGTGGTCCATGAATACAATGTCATACTGCTTCTTTTGGACCTTATCGAGGGCTTCTTTGCCATTTTCAGCAGTATCAATCTGCAGCTTAAGTGGCGCAAGCAGTCCCTTTGCCACCTTAAGGTTCATCTCATGGTCGTCTACAATCAGAAGCTTTGCTTCCGGAGCCACAAAACACATCAGCTCCTGCTCGGTTTGTACGGTTACAGTCTCACCATTTATGGTCTGACAGAAATTCAAGCTATACAGTGGTTTATTGACAAGCGTTGCAGGCATTCCGGAATAATCCTGTTTCATAGGATTTTGCAGTACACATAGCTTGGTCTGTCCCTTTTCCAAATACAGTACTACATCATTCTTCAGTACCTGTACATCATCGGTAAAGAATAAGCTAACCTGTACACCTTCTTTCTCACAGATATCCTCCACAGGAATCGAACGAAGTCCATATACCTCTACCAGATGCTCATACTGTGCCTGTAGCAACGGATTCTGGAAGACTCCGCAGATGATGGTATCCTGTGCAATCTCCGGTTTTACGCCTGCTGCAAGACTCTCTGAACGTACCTGCTGCGC
>CAYPAM010000035.1:0-12629 GCA_964408715.1 uncultured Lachnobacterium sp. | reverse complement strand
CGTTGTGGACTTCTACAAGGCGGCAAAGGAAGCTGGAATCAACCCGATTATCGGCTGTGAGGTTTATGTGGCACCAAATTCCCGTTTTGATAGAGAGTTAAGTCATGGCGATGATAAGTACTATCATCTGGTGCTGCTGGCGGAGAATAATAAAGGCTACGAGAACCTAATGAAGATTGTCTCTATCGGCTTTACCGAAGGATATTATTACAGACCTCGTGTGGATTTTGAAACATTGCAGAAGTACCACGAAGGTCTGATTGCGCTGTCTGCATGTCTGGCGGGAGAGATTCCAAGATATCTGCTCCGTGGCTTTTACGAAGAGGCAAAGAAGACGGCAGAAAAATACAGAGACTGCTTCGGAGAGGATCATTTCTTTCTGGAGTTGCAGGACCATGGTATGGCAGAACAGAAGAAGGTCAACAACGACCTCCTTCGAATGAGTGAAGAAACAGGCATCAAGCTCGTGTGTACCAATGATATTCATTATACCTACGAGGAAGACGTGGAATCACATGATGTACTACTGTGCATCCAGACAGGGAAAAAGATTGCCGATGAGGACCGTATGCGCTATGAGGGAGGCCAATACTTCGTTAAAAGCGAGGAAGAGATGGCGAAGCTCTTTCCATATGCGAGACAGGCGCTCGATAATACACAGGCTATCGCAGACCGTTGTCATGTAGAGCTGGAGTTTGGTAATTATAAGATTCCAAAATACGAGGTTCCAGAGGGCTTTGCGAGTGCTAAGGAATTCTTAGTACATATCTGTGACGAAGGCTTTGAAGAAAAATACGTTAAAAATCCAGAATATACGGATGAAGATAGAAAACAAATCTATGCCGATATGGAGTATGAGCTTGGCATTATCGAGAAGATGGGCTTCGTGGAATACATCCTTATCGTATGGGATTATATTAACTGGTGTAGAAACCATGACTGCTGGGTGGGTCCAGGGCGTGGTTCGGCTGCGGGAAGCCGTGTATGCTATTGTACCGGCATTACGAATATTGACCCTGTGAAATACAACCTTCTGTTTGAGCGTTTCTTAAATCCGGAACGTGTATCCATGCCGGATATTGACGTGGATTTCGAATATGCAGAGCGCTATCGTGCGATCGAGTATGTAACAAAGAAGTATGGCAAGGATTCTGTAACGCAGATTACGACCTTTGGTACGATGGCTGCAAGAGGTGTTATCAAGGCAGTTGGTAAGGCACTTGATTTCCCATATGCAGACATGGATAAGCTGGCGAAGATGGTGCCAATGGAGTTAAATATCACGATTGATAAGGCTCTTACGATGAATCCGGAGCTTCGCAGTGTATATGAAAACGATAAGGCGATGCACGACCTTATCGACATGGCGAAGAAGCTCGAGGGTCTTCCAAACCATGTATCGGTACATGCTGCCGGAGTTGTTATCTATCCGGGTATAGCAAGTGATTATGTGCCACTTGGACGTGCAAGTGATGGTACGCCAACCGCAGAGTACAACATGGTGCAGCTAGAGGAGCTTGGACTTTTGAAGATGGACTTCCTTGGCCTTCGTACACTGACGGTATTAAAGGATGCGGTCAAGAATGTGAAGGCATCCAAGGGGATTGATATTGATATCGACCATATTGATTTGAATGATAAAGCGGTACTGGATTTTATTGGAACAGGAAAGACAGAAGGCGTGTTCCAGTTAGAATCGACAGGTATGCAGAACTTCATGAAGGAATTGAAGCCACAGAGCTTTGAGGATATCGTAGCGGGTATTTCACTTTATCGTCCGGGACCTATGGACTTTATTCCGGATTATATTCGAGGAAAAAATAATCAGGATTCAATTTCTTATGTAACACCTGAATTGGAGAGCATTCTAGAGCCAACCTACGGCTGTATCGTATATCAGGAACAGGTTATGCAGATTGTACAGAAGCTTGCTGGTTATACCATGGGACAGGCAGATAATATCCGTCGTGCCATGAGCAAGAAGAAGCAGTATGTCATTGATGCGGAGCGTCAGAACTTCGTATATGGTAACGAGGAGCAGGGAATCAAGGGCTGTGTAGCAAATGGTATCAAAGAAGAAGCAGCCAACAGCATCTATGATTCGATGGTTGACTTTGCGAAGTATGCATTTAACAAATCGCATGCAGCAGCATATGCGGTAATTAGTGTGCAGACGGCATGGTTAAAGTTCTACTATCCGGTAGAATTCATGGCAGCGCTTATGACATCCGTAATCGACAACTCTGCCAAGGCGGCGGAGTATCTGTATCATTGCAAGGAGCTTGGAATCGCCGTACTTCCGCCGGATATCAACTCTGGCTGGGGGGAATTTACCGCAGAGGGCAATAACGTGCGCTACGGTCTGTATGCGATTAAGAGTCTTGGTCGTCCTGTTATTGACAAGATTATTGAGGAGCGCAAAGTCGGTGGCCCATATCGTACCTTGCAGGATTTTATCGAGCGTACCGCAGAGCGTGAAATTAACAAGCGTGCAGTCGAGAACCTGATAAAAGCGGGGGCTTGTGACAGCCTGGATGGTACACGTAAGCAGATGACCTATGTATCGGCATCCTTAATCGATCAGGTATCCTCGCGCAAAAAATCCGCAGTAGCCGGACAGATGAGCCTGTTTGATATCGTATCTGAAGAAGATAAGAGCGATTACGAGATTCAGTATCCGGACGTAGGCGAGTTTCCAAAGGAGCTGCTGCTTAGCTTTGAGAAAGAGGTACTGGGTATCTATCTCAGCGGGCATCCACTAGAAGAATACATGGACAAAATCAAGAAAAATGTCACCTGTATTACTTCGGATTTTGTTCGGGATGAGGAAACCGGTGCGGTGAAGATTGCAGATAACCAGCATGTCATCGTGGGTGGTATAATTACGGAGAAAACCATCAAATTCACGCGTAACAACAAGGCAATGGCTTTTATTACCATAGAAGACCTAACTGGTACGGTGGAAGTCATCATTTTTCCAAAGGATTACGAGAAGTATCAGAAGTACCTAAATGCGGATGAGAAGGTGTTCGTGGTTGGTCATGCCAGCATTGAAGATGAGCAAAACGGCAAGATTATCTGTGAGAGAATTGTGCCTTTTGACGAGACAGGCTGTGACCTGTGGCTGCAATTTGAAAGCTTAGAGGACTATCAGCAAAAGGAACAGATACTGATGGATATTATCTATGATTCTGATGGAAAGGATGAGGTTGTAATATGGCTTTCTTCCACAAGACAGAAGAAAAGACTGGGTAAAAACCAAACGGTACAGGTCAATGAAGAGCTTCTTGCTATTTTGACAAAATTTTTAGGTGAAAAAAATGTAAAAGTTGTAGAAAAGAGCATTGAAAACAAAGTCTAAAGAGTTTACAATATACAAGGATTGGAATTTTGGAATATTTTAGGAGGACTTAAAATGGCTAAAGAGATTAATACAATTGCTGTTTTAACAAGTGGTGGAGATGCTCCGGGTATGAATGCTGCAACTCGTGCGGTAGTTCGTGAAGCACTTTACAGAGGTAAGAAGGTAAAAGGAATCCGCAGAGGATATGCAGGCCTTTTGAATGAAGAAATCTTCGACATGGACGCATCAAGCGTTTCTGATACAATTTCACGTGGTGGTACAATTTTGCAGACCGCTCGTTGTGTAGAATTCGTTGACCCTCAGGTGCAGCAGGAGGGCGCTGATATCTGTAGAAAACATGGCATTGATGCTATCGTAGTTATCGGTGGTGACGGTTCCTTCCGAGGTGCGCAGAAGCTTGCAAATCTCGGAATCAATACAATCGGTATTCCGGGAACTATCGACCTTGATATTGCTTGTACCGATTATACCATCGGCTTTGATACCGCAGTAAACACTGCTATGGAGGCAATTGATAAGATTCGCGATACATCAACCTCTCATGAGAGATGTTCCATCATTGAGGTTATGGGACGTCATGCAGGCTACATCGCACTGTGGTGTGGTATCGCAAACGGTGCAGAGGATATTCTTCTTCCTGAGAAATATGACGAGGATCAGGAAATGCAGATTATCGAACATATCAAAATGAATAAGAGACGCGGAAAACAGCATCACATTGTTGTGAATGCAGAAGGTATCGGACATTCTCAGGAAATGGCAAAACGTATCGAGGAAGCTACCGGAATGGAAACACGTGCATCCATCCTTGGACATATGCAGCGTGGTGGTGTTCCAACCTGTAAGGACCGTGTGTATGCAACAACTATGGGTTCTATGGCTGTAAAGCTTCTTTGTGAAGGCAAGTCAAATCGCGTTATTGCACACAGAAATGGTGAGTTCTGTGACATTGACATCAATGAAGCACTTGCAATGAAGAAGACAATTCCGGATTATATGTATTATATTACAAAGAGTTTAGTATAAGAGAACTTAGAAAACAGCGAGGTTGCCACAGATGTGACAGCCTCATTTTGTGGAGGCGGCATGATTACCAGCACAAGCAATCAGCAGATGAAGCAGTTGTCTGCTTTGTTGAAAAAGTCTAAGGAACGAAAAGAGAAAAAAGTATTCGTAGTAGAAGGCACCAAGATGGTAGCAGAGGCTCCAAAGGATTGGGTACAGGCAGTATATGTAGCAGAGTCTTATGAGAAAAATCCGGAAAACCATGAGGTACTTGCTTCTCTAAGAGATGCTTCTAGAGCACACCAAGTGACCTATGAGGTGCTGGCGGATTCCGTATTTAAGAGCGTGTCTGATACACAGACCCCACAGGGAATCATGGCGGTTGTGAAGATGCCGGCATATACCTTAGAGCAGCTACTGGCTGGTGATAGCACACATCTGCTGATATTAGAAAGCATTCAGGACCCTGGGAATCTGGGCACCATGGTAAGAACCGGCGAGGGTGCCGGCGTGACAGGTGTCATTATGAATAAAACAACTGTGGACTTGTTCAATCCGAAGACGATTCGTTCTACGATGGGAAGCATCTATCGAGTGCCTTTTTATGTGTCAGAGGATTTGCCTCGTACATTAGAGGAGCTTAAGGGCGGAGGCGTGTCCTTGTATGCGGCACATTTAAAAGGTGAGCATACCTATGATGAAGAGGATTATACCGGAAGCTGTGGCTTTTTGATTGGAAACGAGGGCAATGGTCTGTCGGACGAGATAGCGGGACTTGCCAATACCTACATCAAGATTCCGATGGAGGGACAGGTGGAGTCTTTGAATGCTGCGATTTCTGCAACGCTTCTTATGTATGAGGCGAACCGCCAACGACGTCACAAATAAAACATAGATGTGTGTTAGTCTATATATGGAATAAGGATTGAGTCAATAGATACAAGGAGAGGAACAATACATGCGAGTTTGGGTAAAGGTATTTGACGATACTCACATGATTCATTCTGAGACAATTGAAGATGATAGCAAGGATACAAGAACGCACAAGATATTCAAAAGCTTGGAGGAGGCTTGTAATCGCTTAGATTTAGGAAAACCAATCTGGCTGGATTCGAATGTCACAGAGTTTCAAAGACTGGCAAAAACGCGTTTTTACCAGGATAATTTTGTAGAAGAAATAGAGTTCGATTACTTGGAATTGCACGTAATCGAAGAGGATTAGGGGGAATTATAGTGGATACAACATTACTTTTTAATGAGGATATAGATAGCTGGGAGACTTTGATGTTTCTCTACAATTCGGCACTCAAGGAAGTGGCGACAAAGCTGGAAATCTTAAACGATGAATTTGTTCACGTTCATAAATACAATCCAATCGAATATATCAAGTCACGTATCAAGACACCGGAAAGCATTATTAAGAAGCTCAAACGTCATGGTCGTGAAATCAACGTAGAAAACATGGTAAATTACATCAATGATATAGCAGGAATTCGTATTGTATGTTCTTTTACATCGGATATATACCGTATTGCAGAAATGATTGGAAAACAGAATGACCTGACGGTTATCTCTGTTAAGGATTACATCAATAATCCAAAGGAGAGCGGCTATAAGAGCTTTCATATGCTGGTATCGGTGCCAATCTTCTTGTCAGACCGTGTGGTTGAGACCAAGGTCGAGATTCAGATTCGTACCATCGCAATGGACTTCTGGGCAAGCTTGGAGCATAAGATTTATTACAAATTCGAGGGACACGCGCCGGCATACATCAGCGAAGACCTTCGCGCCTGTGCGAATATCGTGTCTGATCTGGATGCGAAGATGCTTTCGTTGAACGAAGCAATTATGCAGGCAAAAAAAGAGCAAGAGGAACAGGAATAATACATGAACATTATCAATGTCGAAAACATAACAAAGGTGTATACAGAAAGGGAGCTTTTTACGAAAGCTTCCTTTTATGTGCAAGAAGGAGAGAAAATCGGTATCGTTGGTATCAACGGGACAGGCAAATCAACGCTGCTTAAGATTGTCGCAGGTCTGGAAGAACCGGATGAGGGAAGTGTGATTCGCGCCAATCATGTGGTGATAAACTTCCTGCCACAGAATCCGGAATTTGACGGTGAGCTGTCTGCCTTGGATAGCGTGATGGACAAAATCATCACAACAGACATGGATGAGGCGCGTCGCTGGACATTAGAGAGCGAAGCTAAGTCCCTAATGGGAAGGCTCGGAATTGTGGATTTTAAGCAAAAGTGTGGGCAGATGTCCGGTGGACAGAAGAAGCGACTGGCGCTGGCTGCAGCAGTACTGAAGCCATGCGATGTGCTGATTATGGACGAGCCAACAAACCATCTGGATTATGATATGGTAGAGTGGTTAGAAGACTTCCTGCGCAGCTGGAGGGGCGCGCTTCTTATGGTTACGCATGACAGATACTTTCTGGACAGTGTATGCAACCGCATTGTAGAGGTAGACAGAGGGAGTATCTATAGCTATGAGACGAATTACTCGGGATTTTTGGCGTTAAAAGCGCAGCGAGAAGAGTATGCGCGTGCCAGCGAGAGAAAGCGCCAATCCATTTTACGAAAAGAAATCGAATGGATGCAGCGTGGCGCAAGAGCGCGTTCCACCAAGCAAAAGGCGCATATCCAGCGATATGAGGCGCTTCGTGACCAGGAAGGGATTAAGGAAGCGCAGAAGCTTAATATGAGTTCTCTGTCTACGCGTCTTGGTAAGAGCACCATTGAAATCAACAATGTTTCCAAGGCATATGGAGATATCGTGTGTGTGAAGGATTTTACTTATATCCTGTTAAAAGGCGATAGAATCGGCTTTGTTGGAAAGAACGGCTGCGGAAAAACGACGTTGATGAAGATGATTGCAGGATTTCTGGAGCCGGATAGCGGTAGCATCGAAGTAGGACAGACGGTAAAAATCGGTTATTACTGTCAGGAGATTTGTCTGACTACGGACAAGAAACGTCTAACAAGAGAAGGCAATCCGTCATCTGCGAATAGAGATGCAATTGAGACTGCATATATGAATCCAAATCAAAGAGTGATTGATTATATAAAGGATACTGCAGAATATGTACGAACAGAAGATGGACTGGTATCTGCTTCTGCGATGCTGGAGCGTTTCCTGTTCCCGGCACAGCAGCAGTACAGTCCAATCGGAAAGCTGTCTGGTGGCGAGAGAAGACGCTTAAATCTTCTTCGTGTGTTAATGGAGGCGCCAAATGTCATGATTCTTGACGAGCCAACCAACGATTTGGACACCGAGACGCTGGCGATTTTGGAAGACTATCTGGACAATTACGACGGAATCGTGGTTACGGTATCGCATGACCGCTATTTCCTAGATCGAGTTGCAGGACGTATCTTTGCATTTGAGGGAAATGGCAGGATAACGCAGTACGAGGGCGGTTATACGGATTATATGAATAAGCGTCCGCAGGTAGAGGATGCCCTGGACGGAAAAATAAGCGCAGGCAGTGCTGGAGGTATTGGCACAGGAACTGGCGAAGCTGTAACAGAGAAGCAGGATTCCCGCGAAACTTGGGGGCATCAGAAGAAAATTAAATTTACATTTAAGGAACAGAAGGAATACGAAACCATCGAATCAGATATCGAGAAGTTAGAACAGGATATCGCTGCCCTAGATGAGGAGATGTTAAAGAATGCCAGCAACTATGGCAAGCTTCATGCAATCTCGATTGAGAAGGATGAGAAGGAAGCGCTTCTTATGGAGAAGATGGAACGGTGGGAGTACCTTGAAGACTTAGCAGGCCAAATTGCAGCACAGACTAATTAAATAGAGTTATTGTAAGGGATGCCGAAACGGCATCCCTTTTTGCATTATGTTATCCGAATTCGAGATACGGACGGTGTTACTGTTTAACTTTCTTCATTGAGAGTAATCGTTTTTGGAGACAGCTTATGGAATATGCTTTGTGGAATTCCGAAACCAAAGATGATTCCGAACACCATAGCACCTGCAATTTCCAAGGTTTCTAGTCCCTTATAGCCGGACATCTCAGTGTTGCCGACGAACAAGTAGTACGCGGTGTAGTAGATTCCTGCACCCGGTACGAGAGGGAAAATGCCTGCTAGAAGGTACACCGTTACAGGATTTTTCCTTACTACGGCAAAGCAACGTCCCAAGATAGTCAGGCAGAAGGTTGCAATACCGGAAGCAAGCACCAGATGCATGCCATTATAGGTCAGCAGATAATATATAATCCAGCCAACAGCACCGGTGAGACCGCAGTAGACGATTTCCTTTTTGGGTGCAGTAAATAATATGGCAAAAGATATCGTTGCCAACATAGCAATTAGAAATTGAATAAGAATTTCAACATATATCATGGTAGCAAGGCACCTCCTCCCAGATAGCTATATACTGCAAGAGGAAGGCAGATGCCAACTGCGATACATAGGGCGGTCGATAACGCATCAATCAAATGAATCGTTCCGGACAAATAATCGCCGTTGTGGAAGTCGCGGATGGATGTGGTAAAGGTAATACCAGGTACCAGAGGCATAATTGCTCCAATTACAATTTTGTCATGTAAAACAGGAAGTCCTGTCATAAGTACCAGAATGCTTAAAGAAGATACGAACATGCTGGCAAATACATTCTTTAAGAATCGGGAAACCTTGTATTTTAAAAGGATATGAAGAATGACCTGTTCTGCCATTCCAATGAAAAATGCAAAGGCAAACTCCAGCCAGCCACCACCAAATAAATAAGCGAATCCAGCGCTTCCCAAGCCACAGAATAGAATCTCTACCAGCTTGGAATATCCCGGAAGAGTCTTTGCCTTCTTCACGCGTTCCCAGCCTTCTTCAATGGTGCAGTCATGATTACACAGGTCACGTGCCAGTTGATTGAGGTAAGCGACCTTTGCCAGATTCACACTGCCGAGAGGGACGTGGCGAATCATACTACAGGCATCCTCCTGATCCTCATTCGCACTGGCAAATATGCCATTCGATAATACGTATACGTCAAAACTCTTGGTGTCATATGCTTTTAATATATGAATTACGGTATCTTCGATACGATAGATTTCCCCGCCATTTCGTAGCATCACATCTGCGATTTCTACGGCGAGGGCTAATACTTCTTTTGCGGTTGTCATAATAATCTCCCCAATATGATATATAACCAATTTATCCTTAAACCCAAGGTGTGTCAATCTTTTTTCAAGTTGATTTTCGAAATAACAGTTGGCTTACATAAAAGTAAGGAAGAATTGCGCATACTAAGAAAAAAATAGGAGGGAAAGAAATATGAAGACATACAGAATCTTTTTGGTTTGTCTCTTACTTGTTGCATGTGGCGTATGCGTGTGGTATTGCTATTCAGCATATAATGAACAACGTTCAATAGAGAGGGGAACTCTGGTCCGGTATGAGGAATATGCAAAGGAGTGGAGAGGTTAATGCAAGAGAGCGTATATATAAAGGCAGCAGGAAACAGTATCGTATACAATAAAAAGGTAACGCTTGGGGATGTGATGAAGATTGAATGTCCCAATGTTGCCATTTGCCGTGCGGTAAAACAGATGGATTTATACAGCTTTAACCACGAGCATTCAGTTGTATTCTCGATACTAAAGGTGATAGAGCGCATACACAAGGATTATCCGAATGTGGATGTGGTAAATTGCGGTGAGTCAGACTTTGTGGTGGAGTATCAGAAAAGTACAATTAAGTCTCCGGTCGTAGAGAGAATGAAGCTGATTTTGGTCTCTATTATTGTGTTTTTTGGGTCAGCGTTTACGATTATGGCATTTCATAATGATATTGGAATACAGGGAGTGTTCTCGCGCTTTTACGAACAACTGATGGGAGAGACAAAACCAATGGTCACAGAACTTGAGATATCTTATAGTGTGGGACTTGCAATTGGAATTATCGTCTTCTTCAATCATCTGAGCAAGAAGAAGCTGACCAAAGACCCAACACCGATTGAAGTGGAAATGAAAAAATATAATAAGGATATAATAAATACCAAGATTGCCCAGGCTGAGGAGAAAGGACACGCAGAAGATGTTTCTTAAGTCATTGATACTCATCGGAGTAGGACTATGCTCAGGGCTTGGCGTAGCGGCAGGAACATTTGCCTTTTTTCTGGTAATCAAGGTGCTTCCAAGAATGGTCCAAAAGACGAAGCTGGAGCATAAGACGATTTCCATCGAAAATACCGTCATCAAGGGGATACTGTTTGGAACAGTGCTGTCCTTGTTTACATGGAAGAAGAGACTTCTTTTTGCAATACTGGGGCGAACCCTGCTTACCGTATATGGCTTGTGCGCAGGGATTTATGCAGGAGCTATCGCTGTTGCGTTGGCTGAGATTCTGGATACCTTCCCGATATTTTTCCGCAGGCTGAAGCTAAAGGAAGGACTATGCGAACCGCTTGTGTTTTCTATGGCACTTGGAAAAACGCTCGGAAGCTTGTTTTATTTTTTGATGGGGTATGCTATACTTTCTGTGTAGATTTGCCGTATGGCAAGAAGGGTACAAAGGAGCAAAATATACATGGTAATATCAATTGCAAGACAAAGTGTTATTATAAAATGCAATATGCAGACCTCAAGCCTGCTTGGAAACTATGAGTTTTACTATCTGGCAGGGCTATTAAAGAAGCTGTTTCGTCTGGATTTAACAGAGGAGTTAGGTCCGGATGACATGTATGCCAAGATTAAGGAGAACCTGCCGGGTCTTAAGCCGCAGGATGAGAAGGAAGCGTATCTGCTGCAATTGGTGACAGTGTTTAAGCCACTAGAGGAGTATGATGAGCAGATGAAGGAGCTCTTCCGATGGGGCGAGACAGAGGAATATCTGTGGCAGGTAAAGACACCTGTGTCGAGATAAATTGCTGTTTTGGAGGGCGTGTATTCTCCTCTTGGGACTGGCATACATGTATGATTCTGGAAGGATTGCACATACTGAATATTAGGAAAAAGAATTCTAATTAAGGAGATATGTGTAATGAAAACGAATCAATTACCGCCGAAGGAGCAGAAACGAAATGAGGAATACAACGAATACGTCAAACAGGTAACGCCGACCCATAACACAGCCTTAAATATGTTGAAGGCGTTTCTTTTAGGCGGACTCATCTGCCTGATAGGTCAGGTCATTGTCAATGTCGGAATCAACAGCTTTGGCTTGACAAAGGAAGACGCGTCTACCTGGTGCAGCCTGATTTTAATCTTATGCAGTATACTGCTGACAAGCTTTAACATCTATCCATCTCTGGCAAACTGGGGTGGTGCAGGTGCGCTTGTTCCTATTACAGGCTTTGCCAATGGGGTGTGTGCATCTGCGATTGAGTTTAAGCAGGAGGGTCAGGTCTTCGGTATTGGCTGTCAGATATTTCGAATTGCGGGTCCGGTGATACTGTATGGGATATTCAGTAGTTGGTTGCTGGGCTTAGGATACTGGCTTTTAAAAGTGTTCGGAATTTTATAGGGGAGGTGGCATAATGATGGAAAATAAGAAAGATATGCCACTTGGATTCGCTTTCCAGCTTGGGATGAATGAAAAAGCTTTGAACAATTTTGCTAATATGACAGATGGAGAAAAGCGACAGGTTTTAGAGGCTGCAAGAAGCGTGAGTTCGAAACAAGAGATGAGAGGTATAGTGAATGATATAGCCAATATGGATTAAAAAACATATATGACTATGAAACATAGGATGTTGATTTAAAAGTTGAAAAACAAATCATAATGCAAGACAAAGGTGCCAGAAATCGCTGAAAAACAGCGGGTTCTGGCACCTTTCGTATATTATATCAGAAGGGTCGTTCCTAAACTCAATAAATACCACAAACCACGCATTGCGTAATGCGTGGTAATGTGATATTATAATAACATATCAAACAATAGGTTGGTGAATATAGATGGATATAGCGTTGAAGATAAAAGAACTTAGAGAAGGCAAAGGAATGAACAGAAAAGAATTCTCGGAATATACGGGCATTCCAATTCGCACATTAGAAGATTGGGAAGCAGGACGGCGTACACCGCCTGAATATGTTCCGAGATTATTAGCGTACATGCTAAAGTATGAGGAATTAGTAATGAGTATGGAAAGCGGGGATAGAGATGACAGAAATTAGTAAAGAAGAATTGCAACTATTTGAAAATCAAGAAATTAGATCAGCATGGGATGCTGAAAATGAAGAATGGTATTTGACAGACGTTGCAAACACAGAACAGCTTCTTCGAATTATTCAGTCTAT
>CAYPAM010000034.1:0-12668 GCA_964408715.1 uncultured Lachnobacterium sp. | reverse complement strand
ATGTCTGCTCCCCATTCAAAAGGACGACAGTTGATTGGTGTTGCAAATGTATTGTCTACGATAAGTGGAACACCATGTGCATGAGCAGCGATAGCAAATCTTTCAATATCGAATACGATAAGTGCTGGATTGGCGATAGTCTCACCGAACACCGCCTTGGTATTTGGCTGGAATGCTGCCTCTAACTCTTCATCTGAGCAATCTGGGTCGACAAATGTGAACTCAATTCCCATACGCTTCATGGTTACAGAAAACAGATTGTATGTACCGCCATAAATTGTTGAAGAAGCAACCACATGATCGCCGCAGCCACAAATATTAAAAATAGAATAGAAGTTTGCAGCCTGTCCGCTTGATGTAAGCATTGCTGCGCTACCGCCTTCTAATGCACAAATCTTTGCAGCTACATAGTCATTGGTCGGATTCTGAAGTCTTGTATAGAAGTATCCGCTGGCTTCTAAGTCAAACAACTTACCCATATCCTCGCTTGTATCATACTTAAAGGTTGTACTCTGTACAATTGGAATCATACGTGATTCGCCGTTTTTTGGTTCGTATCCAGCTTGGATACACATAGTTTCTCTTTTCATGATATTTCTCCTAACTTTCTATTTTCCATATACTCCCTAAATAGTTCGCAGGTTATCTCCTAATCATCCATGCACGAATTATACTATCCACACACGAATTACAGCATCCACGCAGCTTCTACGTAGGAATATGATATTTTCACGCTACAATACTAGCACTTCTTGTGCAATCATACAAGGCTTTTATGTCCGTCTTTTCGCATACGCACGAATGCCATTCCGACCAGCATCACCACTGGAAACAGTATTGCCACATGTCCCCAGCAGAAAAAGGACTGCAGAAGGCTCACCACCTATTATCCGTTTAACTCGGTGTCCTTGCAATTGGTATCCTTGATGATATAGTGTGGGCGGTTCTTTACCTCCAGATACGTTTTCGAGATATACTGTCCCATCACACCCGCTACAAAGAGCTGCACACCGCCAAGGAACGTAATAATACATACCAGTGATGGCCAGCCAGCCACCTCATCGCCAAAGATTAATGCTCTTATCACAACAAAGATAAGTGCCAGCGCAGATATTCCGGTCAGTACTATTCCCATATAGGACGCCAGATGAATTGGTGTATTTGAGAAGCTGACAATACCTTCCACCGAATAGCGAAACAGCTTCCAAAAGCTCCACTTCGTCTCGCCCGCAGAACGCTCCACATTTTCATATTCTACCCACTTTGTCTCATAGCCAACCCATGCGAAGATTCCTTTTGAGAAGCGGTTGTACTCTGGCAAAGCAATGATACTATCCACCATCGCTCTGCTCATCACACGATAATCGCGCGCGCCATCTACAATATCAATATCCGTCATATGACGCATCATTTTGTAGAAGGTTCTCGCAAAAAAGCTACGAATCACAGGCTCTCCCTTGCGCGTCACACGTCTTGTCGCAGCATTATCGTACTCACCAGATTCCACATATCCCACCAGCTTTGGAAGAAGCGAAGGTGGGTCCTGCATATCTGCATCCATCGTTGCGACCAGATCTCCCTTGGCATTCTTTAGTCCTGCCAGAAGCGCTGCTTCCTTCCCAAAATTACGGGAAAAGGACACGTATTTGACTCTTTCGTCTGCTTCTGCCAATTCTTTTAACAGCGCCAGCGTCTTATCCTTAGAGCCGTCATTTACAAACACATACTCAAAGTCATACTCTGACATTTCCGCAACCACCTTATTTAGCTCCGGATATAAAATTGGAAGTGTTGGTTCCTCATTGTAACAAGGCACCACAATACTAATTAATTTCTTGCTCACTATTTTCCCCTACCGATTCCTTATTTTCTGCTACCTTATTCTCTTCTGCCACATGGCGTTTTGCCAACTGCTTACGCACAAGCATCGTTACCACAAACAATCCTACGCATACCGCACTTATCACAGCCCCAATCATCAAGCCCGGAGTCATATAACAAAGCTCTATCTCATGATGTCCCTCCGTCAGGTGCACGCTGATAAAAGTATCCTTGAAATACGTAATCTCAGTTTCTACGCCATCCACATACAGGCTCCAGCCAGATTCATCCGGGATAGAGAAAATCAAACGACCTTCCTCTACCACATCGATATAACCCTTGATGGAGGTATCTGTATACTCCTCCGTCACCATCGTCTGCTGTGACAGCGTCTCATATGCCTGATCGACAGCCGTCATGTTCATCTTATACAGATAGAAATCCACCGTATCACTAGAGCTATTGGTGATAGTAACCGTATCTCCTGCCTTGCATTCGCCTACTTCGAACAGGTAGGAATGGCTTGCCTTGCTCCAGCGGGTCGTCGCACCATCATTGATGCGGAAGCTTAAGGTGCTCGCATCACAGCCCTGATGACGCACATAGTAAAAACCATCGCTTAGAATCTGAATGGTGGTCTTTCCGGACTCCGCCGTGATATCAGCATTGCTGATTCTTACCAGCATATAATCCTCTGCGCCCAATGCCGTCGAAAGAGAATTCAACTGATTGATTTTATTACCCTGGTCATTGTCCCAGTCCTCAATTGCCTGCTCGCTCATCATAAAACCAAGTGGCAGATAGTATTTGTTTTCATATAGATAGTAGCTTCCAGACCGTCCCACCAGAGTACGAAGGGCATTCTCACCCTCTGCGTTATCGGAAAGCATGTATTTTACCGACATCATCGACGAAATCACTGGTGTCGCGCCGTTGTAGCAATAATAATTCTTGCCGCCCTCCATATATACCTTCTGGAAAAACCGGCTGACATCGATATTCATCAGCGATGAGAAAATCGTAGCCGATGGATATCCGTACAAGCTATCGTCATTTTTCGTTTTACGCTCGGTATCCTCAATTCGATAGAACAGCAGCTCTCCCTCGCCGGCATCTTGTATGGCATCTGCTTCTGCCATCTCAATCAGGACTTCATAATCATCCATCTTCGCCAGATAGGAAGTCCTGCTAAGGGAATAAAAGCCTGTTACCGCCATATTCAGGATAACTTCTCCCATCGCCAAACCAAAGGCAAATCCGCGAACAATTGGACGTATCTTCTTGCCTGCCACACGATTCAGCACAAAACACAGCATATATGCAATCAAAAACACCTCTGTAATTACAAAAGACAACGTCTCCGTAATCTCCTTGTCTGTCTTTTCCATTCCAACAATCAGTACGACAACACACAAGGCTGCTGCCACAATTGCATGCCATACCTCGTTGCCCTTCCGCTTGCGCAAGGTCTCAAAGCCAATGACAAGCATCATAAAAATGAACAAGAAGGATTGTCTTCCCGGTAATGACGTAGGGAATCGAAGTCCATGCCATACAAAATCCAAATAGTTATTAGCAAAGCTTACAAGGAACAACAGAATCAGCAAAAGTCTTGGACTTTTCTGCCACCATTTGATGCGCTTGTTAAAGGCATACATCACCACAAGCAATACCGTAAACGCACCACAATACAGGCTTGGCCAGTGGTCGTTTCCAGTATAAGGCGCCGCCGTTGTACACAGACGAGACAGCTCTTCAATAAATCCAAAATACCATTCCATTGTCTCTGGCAGATTTGACTCCGAGCCACTATAGCTTAGGATAATCGCTTCCGGAATCAGAAGGATTGCTCCTGTTCCTCCTGCAAGCAAGGAAAACCATGCGAAGTTCAAGGCAGCCTTGATTTTCCCCTTTTTCTGCTCTAAGAATAAAATCACAAAGTACAACACCAGGAAAATACAAATAATCATGGAGATATAGAAGTTCGACAGAATCGATATCGCCAAAGTAATATAGTATAACGCCGGTCTGTTCTCTTTTACCAGACGCTCCAGTCCAAGGATAATCAGTGGAGCGAGCGCAATACAATCCATCCACATGATATTCCAGCTATAGGTTGCTACGAAGCCGGAAAAGGCATACGCTGTCGAGAAGATAAGCGCCGGAGCAACCGTACTTAGGTGGTATTTTCCATCCTTGCCTATCAGCTTGAAATGCTCCTTCAAATAATAGAAGAAAAACAATCCGCACAAAGCAATTTTAATCCATGTGGTAAAGGTCATAAATTCGATAACAAGGCCTTCCGGACATAAAATCAAAAGCCAGTTCAACGGACTCGCCAAATAATACGCATACAGCGCTACAAAGTCAGAGCCTAGGCCCAGATTCCATGAGTATAACAGGCTGCCACCACTTGTCAGCTTCTCCTGAAACTCCATAAAGAATGGACAATACTGATGATACATATCCACATGCAGGATACAATTATCGCCAAACGGATAGATCCCATGACCTGCACAGATGCAGATGCTTACTACAAATGGAATCAAAAACGCGAGCGCTGCCCATATCCACTTTTTTTCTAAAAACACTTTCCAATTTTTCATGATTTCGCTTCCTGATAATCAAACATAAAATAATACTGTAGTTTCTGATAGATTTCCTTATATTCCTCTACACGTTTTTCTGCCTCTTTCGTTCCATCATTGGCTTTTAAAACTTCTCTGTATTCCGACAGGAAGTTCTGGTATGGAGTCGTCTCCATATCTGCAATTTCCAGCACGTTTGTAGCAAGGAAGCTGATATCCATATCTACCTTCGTGCCTTCTTCAATATCATAGTTTGCCCAAATCACATATGGCACCTGATAACGCAGCATAGCCTGCTCCTGGGTAAGATTCGAGGTGCTAATCCCATTCAAACGGAATATCTGATTTGCGATATAATCGCTTGGCTGGTGATCACCGAAGAACACTATCATTGTCTTCTCCTCCACCTCACTGAAATACGCTATCAGACGTTCCAACTGAGCATCACTTTCCTTTATCAAAGATAAATACTGCTTCAACCCATAATTGGATGAGCCTTCCACCTCAATATCAGGTGTAAAGTTATCGTATGGGTCAGAATAACTGCCGTGATTCTGCATCGTAACCTCGAAGATGAAGCAAGGCGCATCATCCTCGCTAGCTTCAAACAGCTTAATAATCTTATCATATGCAGTTTCATCGCTCACATAGCTGCGAAGATACTTGCGCGCTGAAAAATCATGCACAAAGTAAGCTTCCTCAAAGCCCAACCATGGATAAACCTGATCGCGACACCAGCCGGATGCATTGTACGGATGTAAGCCGTAGGTGTTGTATCCCATATCCTTCAACTGGCTTGCCAGAGATGGCACCTCACCCTTGATGTACTGCTGATATGGGATGCTTCCTACCGGGAAGAAATCCATCGTATGTCCTGTTAGGAACTCAAACTCAGAATTCGCCGTATTGCCTCCACAGACGGACACTGTAAGTGCTCCTGTGATTGTATTCTCATAACCTTCCTGCAAGCTATGTATAAAAGGCATATAATCCTCATTTGTTGGGACCTCGCCCAGCACGCCAAGGTCCGCAAAAGCCTCATTCATAATCACAATTAGATTCGGCAGCTCCTCGGTCGTCTCCGCTTCCTTTTCATAGGTTGCCAGAATTTTCTCCGCTTCATCCACGCTATAACCATCCGGCTTTTCCACATATACATAAGCCAAATCCATCGCAAAGGTCACCGCCATGCCATTCACCTTCGTCATATAGGATGGCGTAAACAGATATGGATAGAGATTGCTGTTGCTTTGAAAATCCTCATCCTGCAACAGCCCCACAAAGGTGCCAAGCACCAGAGACACACATACCACAGGTATCACACGCAGCCACACACCATATGGGAACTTCAAATCAATAAAATGCACCAGCACAAATAGAATGACAAATGCCAAGGTGACCCCAATAACCGTAGCCGTTGGCGTGAAATCATAATTGCCTGCCACACTTGCTGCCGTCTCAATAGAAAAAATATCCCATGGCACAAATGGTGTCGAACGGAAAGCCATCACGTAATGATTCACCAGCCCATATGCCAATGCCACTACAATTTCGATGCGAAGTGCGATTCTCGCTGACCCAAACACAAAAAATAGTACCCCGGCTATCAATTCAAACAACAGCACATTATACAACTGCGCCAGAGGTCTTACCTCTACAAAAGCATTATGCTCATAGGCTTCCATCAGGTAAAATACTACTACCGGTACGGATATGAATAGCACGATATCCATTATAGTTCCTAAAAAACGTTTCATTTCCTGCATTCTCCTTACCCCGTCCGTTATCACAAAAAAAGACAGAGTGTACTAGAATAGATTTTAGCACACCTGTCTTCATTTTAAAATTAAAATATGTAAAAAAATGCATATTTATCCATTAATAATTGGATAACATCAGTCTCTTCCGATATATCGTGTCAATCTGGTCAATCACACGTCTCGCCTGACCATATCTGTGAGGATTAATGCTGATTACCCACATGGTTTCCGCACCGTTGTATTGCACCCTTTTGAAAAAAGGAATCCTCTTGCAATTCTTTGTAAAAGGAATACTTGCGTCCATCAATGCCTGAACTGTCTGATTCCCAGCTTTATGATTGGTTGTTCTGCACAACTCGATATCGTTTCCTGTAAATTTCCCAAGTTTCTTTGCTGCCATAGTATTCTTCCCCTTGTTACTTCGACATGACCTTTACCGTAATCTGCTTTCCCAGTCCATCTGCTACCTTGACGAGAAAATCCAGACTCGGATTGTACCTCCCGCTCTCTAATCGGGATATGTTTGACTTCTTTGTGCCCACAAGCTCCGCCAAGTGCTCCTGCGTCATTCCCTCCGCCTTACGGACCTCCTTAAGCTGGCGCACGACCTCTTCTCTGGGTGTTATATTCTTACTCACAAAAACCCTCTCCTATTGTCTTTTCCTGCCATCAATCGCCATTTTTCGACATTGATTATGCTAAAAAGTTATCATATATGATAACTTTTGTCAACAAAAAAGCTCTTTTCAAAATCTTTCAATTTCAAAAAGAGCCTTAGCGTTGTTATTTATTCATTTTTTTGTGGTGCTCGCGCTTGATATTATACATCTTTTCGTCTGCTTCATTGATATAATCTGCAAGTCCCTTGGTTGGGTCATTTGCCACAACATATCCGATGCTTGCTCTGATATCAATTCCCAGATTTAAGGCAGCTGACATCTTCGCGATGTGTGCCTGAATACGCTCCACGATACCTTCTGCCTGTTCCTCGCTGACATTCGGTGCAAGAACAACGAACTCATCTCCACCATATCGAATCACAATACCGCCCTCCGGAACCTGTCCGGATGTTGCAATCGCAATCGTCTTAATCGCTACATTGCCTGTATCATGCCCAAAGTTATCGTTGATATATTTTAATTTATCAACGTCCACGAACATAACCAGCATGTCCTTATGATGCTCCATACAATCCTCAAACATCGGTATTGCATAACGATTGTATGCCATACGGTTATATAAACCTGTTAGCGAATCCATGACGTACAACTGAGACAGCTCTTCGTTCAGGTTGCTTAACATCAGTCTATGATACATATTCTCCATAGATTCCAGCAAGACATTCAGAATCTCGAAAATCAACTGACTGTCCAGCATATAGTCACAGTTTTTAAATACCAGATATCCCACTTCCTGATCACGGAAATGAAGTGGCGATAACACATAGATATCCTCTGCCTTTTGCACATCCACATCTGGCAACAACTGACCTTCCGCACGCTGCACTTTTTCAATAACCTGTCCATTTACATACGCCATCACCACATCGAGATTCTTTGGATACCCCACCGAGCGCTTTGGCAGTTCTCCCTGCACACTCGCATTGACGTAATCCTGACAGTTTGCAATCTCGTGATTGACCATCATATAGATCGCATCACATTTGAGTCTATCCAGATGCTTTGGAAGGCGCTTGCCCATTTCCTTGAAAGACTGACATTCCAAAAGCTCACGCTTAAGCTCCATCATCGCGCTATCCATACGCACATCACGATCTTCATTCATAATGTGGTCTTCTACGTATTTTCCTAAATCTACCGTTGTCTGCGGTGTGCAGCCACAGCTTGTCTGGAAGATGTGTGTCACACTTGCATAGGATGAGGTTACCTCTGTCTCCCCATTCCAGATTCGATGCATCAGCTCCATCGCCTTAAGCGCAATCTCACCACGCTCAAATCCAACCGTAGTAATTCTTGGCTCATAATAAGAAGCCTTATCCAGATTATCAAAGCCCGTTACAATGATATCCTCTGGGATGCGATATCCCTTTGCCTTAGCCACATTGCACAAACCAACTGCAATATTATCATTCGCACAAATAAAAGCCTCCGGCATATTCCCCTTCTGATGGAAATAATCAAAGCCTTCCTTTCCTGTGGTAATCGTATAGTCCTTGTTGAATACACGGTCCTCGTCATATGCGATACCGTTATCCTCCAGCGCTTCCTTATATCCTCGGAGTCTCTCCTGGCTCTCATGGTTGAAGGTTGGACCACCCACATAGTTAATCCGCTTGCAGCCATGCTCCTTGATGACATGCTCCACAATCTTATACATCGCTAAGAAGTTATCAATTCCCGCATAATACAAGCCAGGAACCTCGTTCAGCAGAGAAATCGCTGGCACGCCCGAATTGCGAATCTTCTGCAGAATATTCTCTCTTATCTCGTCCTGCTGAACATTATTCAACTCTACAATCAAACCATCAAATTCCGTCAAATCAGGCAGATTGAAGATATTAAACTCTCCCATATTAAACTTCTCATCCACGCTGAAGTCGCCAAAGCTGTTAAATACATACACTTGCGCATCCAATTTATGCTCTGCAATATATTGGTGACATCCATCCACCCACGAGAAATTAAAAAACTTTCTCCATCCATCTGAAAAAATAGCGAGTTTCTTCATCAGACTCCCCCATATATAAGTTTAGTATGTAAATTATATCTTAAAATCTGAGAACTTACCATAGCTTTGGCGCATTTTCGTGTCTTTTCGTCACTTTTACCCATTTATAAATTCCTGCACACTTTCCAAAAATTACACTTGCATTCAAAAAGTTCTTATGCTAATATAGATACGTTCGAAACGAACTTGCCGGCGTGTCGGAATGGCAGACGAGGCAGACTCAAAATCTGTTGTGGGCAACCACGTGCGGGTTCAAGTCCCGCTGCCGGCATACGGAGCTTACATTAGTTCCAACAAAAAGCAGACCAATAAATGGTCTGCTTTTTTCTCTTTATAGAAAGTTGCGTCAGAATGACGTATTGTTATTTCTGGAAATCATATTCCGGGAAGCAATCAAATGTTGCGAAGTAATCCGCTGGAGTTTCCGCACGGCGAATCATCTTCACGCTTCCATCCTCCTGCAGCAATAATTCTGCTGATTTCAGTTTGCCATTATAGCTATATCCCATCGAAAAACCATGTGCTCCAGTATCATGGATAACCAGATAATCGCCCTTGTCTATCTTTGGAAGCTTACGGTTAATTGCGAACTTATCGTTATTTTCGCAAAGCGAGCCTACTATATCGTAGGTTTGTGTGCATGGAGCATTTTCTTTTCCAAGCACCGTGATGTGATGGTAAGCGCCGTACATCGCCGGGCGCATCAGGTTTACAGCACAAGCATCTACTCCGATGTATTCTTTATAGATGTGTTTCTCATGAATTGCCTGTGTTACGAGGCAGCCATATGGAGCCATCATAAAACGTCCCATCTCACAGAAGATAGCAACATCACCCATGCCTGCCGGTACCAGCACTTCATCATATGCCTTGTGAACGCCTTCGCCAATCGCATGTATGTCGTTTGAGGCCTGCCCCGGAAGATATGGAACACCTACACCACCGGAGAGGTTAACAAATGTGATATGCGCGCCTGTCTTTTCCTGCAATTCTACAACCAATTCAAACAACTGCTTTGCAAGCTGTGGATAGTATTCGTTGGTCACTGTATTGCTTGCAAGGAAAGCATGCACACCGAAGTTCTCTGCTCCCTTTGCCTTCAAAAGCTTGAAGCCCTCAATCATCTGCTCCTTGGTCATACCGTATTTGGAATCACCAGGGTTATCCATGATACCGTTGCTCATCTCGAATACCCCGCCCGGATTATAGCGACAGCTAATCGTCTTAGGAATAGCTCCCAGGGTATCCTCTAAACACTGAATGTGTGTAAAATCGTCCAAATTGATAATTGCGCCAAGCTCATTGGCATAAGCAAATTCCTCAAGTGGGGTATCATTGGATGAAAACATAATGTGTTCTCCATCGAAACCACAAGCCTTCGCCATCATAAGCTCTGTCATAGAAGAACAGTCGCAACCAAAATCGTATTCCCTCAGTATATCAAGCAAAAATGGATTTGGCGTTGCCTTTACCGCAAAATACTCACGGAAGCCCTTATTCCAAGAAAAAGCCTCCTGTACTGCCTTCGCATTTGCTCGAATTCCAGCTTCATCATAGAGATGAAATGGCGTTGGATATGTCTTTACTATTTCTTCCACCTGTGCCTTTGTCACAAATGGTAGTTTTTCCATCAAATTTTCCATCTATTTATTCTCCTAATCTTGATTTTACTAGACTACAACAACTTAAGATTTATTTCAAGAACTAATTGTGATATAATGTTGGAAAAGTATAGGAGGTAGACCTATGAAGCTTCAGGATTATATGACAATTACATCTAGCACTTCGGCTTATACCACAACCGAAGGTCGTACCGCTTCAAGCGCTTCCTTTGACAATGTTATGGACAATGCAACACAGCGCCTTGCCAGCAAGGTGGCAAAATGCTCTCTCGATTCTACCGCTTCAACCACGAACCTCGAGTCCGATTCGGATGTTATGAAGCAGCTTGCACAGATACAGGCAGCCATTGAAGAGGCCAATGCCAGAAACGGTTATGTACCAGCCTCAGCAGAATCCAACACTTCCGGCACTTCGATTGGACAAGCTGCTACTAGCGTCTGCGACGTATATAATGAGGGCAAGCTCTGTTGTAGCGACGAATTGAACGCCTACTTCCTAGAAGCGTCTCAGACCTATGGCGTTGATGTCAAGCTTCTCAAGGCAGTGGCATTCGTCGAATCCAGCTTCCGCGCCAGCGTTACCAGCAAATGTGGTGCCATGGGTGTCATGCAGCTAATGCCGTCTACCGCAAAACAATACGGTGTCGAAGACCCATACGACGCATATCAGAACATCATGGGCGGCGCCAAGCTTATCGCGGCACACTTAAAGCGCTATGACGGCGATATCGAACTTACCCTTGCAGCCTACAATGCCGGTGCCGGCAATGTAAAAAAGGCTGGCGGTGTTCCATCATATACCGAGGGTTATATCAACAAGGTTTTAAAATATTACAATGCATAAAAAAGCCCAGCATCTGCTGGGCTTTTAAGCTACTAACGGGAGTCGGACCGTGACCTCTACATTACCAATGCAGGAGTTTTGCGCCATTCTTTGTTGATTTTACTGGGTTTGTGGTCTAAAAATGATAAAATGGTATAATTTTTTGGTATAATTTATGTTTTTGTTATTTCTTCTAATTCCTTAATGCATTGGTTCAATGTGAGATATAATACGTCAAACGCTTCTGTTTGAAATTCAAAATCACTATGTTCATTATAAGACATCATCGACAAAATGCAAGATATCCCTTTTAATTTTTTTATCGTTTCATTCATACAAGCACCTCCCTTTGTTGCTCGCATGATAACTCTCATTTTCCAATTTGAAAAGCTTTTTTTACATCTTGACAAAGTAAAGGCTTGTTGACCTTGCACTACTAAAAATGTGGTACAAATTTTTTGATTTAAAAACAAATAGCATTTTTGTGAGGCTTTCACGAAACTGCAGAACTTTGCTGAATACTATTTAAATTCTTATGTGCTTCATGATTTAATATATATGTACCTAATAAACATGTCATGAGCAAGAGATTTTTCTTTCTGTAAAATAATTTGAAAATTTTTTAAATTTCTTCTTACATTTTCTTTAAAACAATCATACTGATTATAGAAAGACCAAATTACATAAAAGCAACCCTTCAAACCTTTCATTTTAACTCACACGAATAGTTGCTTTTAATCACTGGTCTTTCTCAGAGGAAGAACAATGCACACAAGTACAAAGATAACATCAGTACTTTACAGGCATTGTATGGCTGGGGATTTATGGAAGCGGTCAACCATTTACGCAGATACCGAGACAAAGAAAAATATAGACCAACCATACCAAAATATAATAAATATGATTAGACTAGAAAAGGCAACCGATTACTCGGCTGCCTTTTAGCATTTTCTTTAATATTAATTTGGAACCCATTCTACTAAGCATAATTCTGAATTTCCCCACCAAATATGTTCGCGACAGATATAACAGGTAAAATTAAGCAATCCCCATTTAGAAGCTGCCAACTCTTCTCCTTGTTGAATTAGGGCTGTCTTTTGGCCTTGATATTCTGTTCCGACAAGTCCACCGTGGAAAGATGTCCAAGCATAAATTCTATTGCCTTCATCGACAATTTTGTGTATTTCTACTGGACAAGGACCTGGGTCGCTTGGCGTACTTGGTTCGCTTGGTTGTGTTGGTGTTTCTTCTACTGGTTTCTCATCCACTAAATAATTAGATGATACATAACCAACACCGCCATTAAACTCTATACGATACCAACCAGTTTCGTTACATTGTCCAGTTACCGATACTTCTTGACCTT
>CAYPAM010000033.1:0-12717 GCA_964408715.1 uncultured Lachnobacterium sp. | reverse complement strand
GCTCCGTATAATACAGGTAATACTGAGAACTTACCGGAAATCTGGAATAATGGTAATACCTGAGCAAACATACACCATAATGCTAATGTGTTAGCACGGTTCTGAATCCAGCCACCCTTGTTCCACAATGCATTTGCAAATGTAGGTGCAAGAAGAAGTGCTAAGCCACAATACCAAGCATGTGTTGGTAAATTGTTGTATGTATATTCAAAGTTCCATAAATCGTAAGCAATGATAAAGCACCAGGTCATATCCGGCCATAACATATCATCATGCTTCTTAGATGAGTAAATTCCCCACCAGCCTGTCATACAGAAGATATTGATGATTCCAGCGATACCATTTACCCAGTTCCACCAGCCACCATAGAGCCATACATTTTCAGATGATAAGAACCATCTGTCGCCATACTCAGCTAACGCCATAGCACCTTTGATACCAGATTCAAAATCACTAACGACAGCAATTAAGATGTTGATTGCAACGATTGCAAATGGGAACACCTTAAACCACTGTGTCTTACCAATGCCCCATTTGTATTTGAGCATCATGAAACCAATACATCCTGCTGTTGCCGCATAGAGCTTCGCATAATGGAACCAGCTATTCATATACAGATAGGTTGGGTTGTTTAAAGCCCACTCTGCGCCCATTGCTGCACCAACGTAAATAGAAACAAAATAAACTGTGAGCACTGCTGGTAAAATCAGGAAACAGATAATTCCGCCCTGTTTACTACGACGTGCAAATTCATTTGCCAGAACAAGTCCAGCGAAAACAAGTACCCAGCCTAATAACTGCCAGCCGGCACCATCACCATAAATTTGAAAAAACATAACTTTTCTCTCCCTTTTATTATTTTAAAGCCCTATCTGGCTTCAATTTCTTTGATATTGAACTCATTTCCCGTTAAAAGATATGTGTTAGCACTACCACAGCAAGGACATATCTTACCGTGCTCCACGGTAGGATATGTCTTTTCACATTCTTCACAAAACGTAACTGCAGGGATTTTCTCTACAATCAATTCCGTATCCTTTAACAGTTCTGATTTCTTCTCCACAGACCACTTCCAGCACTTTCTAAGATAGTCTTCCATTACTGTAGAAACTTCGCCAATTTCCAATGTAACAGAGTTGATTTCTGTAATATTGTTTTCCTTGGCAACCTCTTCTACTTTTTTGATTACATGAAATACGACACCTAACTCATGCATGGCTTATTTATCCTTCTTTGAAAACTTAATCTTAATTGCCTGTTTTGCACCATAGCCGAGAACGTATTTTAGCTTCTCTTCACTAGTTCTCATGGTACTGCATTCTGGAAGCTCTCTATGTAAGCGAATTGCATCAAATTCACACTTCGTTGTACATACGCCACAACCGATACATTTATTGGTATCAACAATAGATGCGCCACAGCCTAAGCATCTTGCAACTTCTGCCTTTACCTGTTCCTCTGTAAAGCCTGTACTTGCATCACGGAAGGACTTCTTGTGGTCAACACTCTTGTCTTTGCCAGGAATCTGACGACTGGAATTATCATAATTATCAACTAAGATATCATTTTTATTAAGTTCGATGAAATCACGGCGATTACGTCCAATGGTAAGGCTACTGTGTGGCTGTACGAAACGGTGAATAGAAATTGCACCTTCCTTACCGGCTGCAATTGCATCAATCGCAAAGCTTGGCCCTGTATATACATCACCACCAACAAAAATATCTGGTTCTGCTGTCTGATAGGTAAGCGCATCTGCTACAGCACCATCACCACGTCCAAGTTCTACCTTGGTTCCATCTAATAAGTTACCCCAGACAATGCTCTGTCCCACACTAAAGATTACATGCTTACATTCTACTGTCATGGTTTCATTTTCATCATAAACCGGAGCAAATCTTCCATCAGCATCTGTTACAGCGGTACATCTCTTGAATACAACACCTGTTACCTTGCCATTTTCAGTCAAGATTTCTTTTGGACCCCATCCACAGTTGATGTTTACATTTTCATCCTCTGCTTCTTCAATTTCTTCTATCGATGCTGGCATATTGTCGCGCGCTTCTAAACAGAACATAGATACCTTAGGCGCTCCAACTCTACCGCTACATCTTGCCGCATCAATAGCAACGTTACCGCCACCAATTACAACTACATCGCCTTCAATTGCATAGCTTTCTGTGGTTCCAACCTCACGAAGGAAATCAACGGCTGTTGTAACACCAATGGCATCTTCTCCAGGTACTCCTGCTTTCCTGCCACCCTGACATCCAATTGCAATATAGAATGCTTTATAGCCCTGTTTACGAAGCTCTTCAATCGTGATATCTTTACCAACCTCTACGCCAGTTTTAATCTCTACCCCCATAGCTTTGATAATGTCGATTTCCGCAGCTACTACGTCTTTTTCTAATTTGTAGGATGGAATACCATATACTAACATTCCGCCCGGTCTATCATTCTTTTCAAAAATCGTAGGATAATAGCCTTTTTCTGCTAAGTAGAAGGCACAAGATAAACCTGCTGGACCTGCACCGATAATCGCAATTTTTTCTTTGAATTCACCATTTAAGGTTGGAACAACCTTCTTAGGAATAAAGCGTGTCTCTGCCTTTAAATCCTGCTCCGCAATGAAACGTTTTACTTCATCGATTGCGATTGCTTCATCAATAGAGCCACGCGTACATGCATCCTCGCAACGACGATTACATACACGTCCACAGATTGCTGGTAATGGATTATCCTTCTTGATTAACGCAAGAGCATCCTGATATCTGCCCTGTGCTGCCATTTTCAAGTATCCCTGTACTGCAATGTGCGCAGGACAAGCAGTTTTACAAGGAGCTGTACCTGTGTCATAGCAGTTGATACGGTTTCTGTCACGATAATCCTCTGTCCACATATGACGGCCCCATTTTTGTTCTGATGGAAGTGGTACCTTTGGATATTCCACTTCACTACCGTCTGCTTTACAAAGCTTCTGACCTAATTTCACAGCACCTGCCGGACAATATTCCACACACTTACCACAAGCAACACAATTTTCCTTCTCAACTCTGGCTACATAAGCAGAACGTGAAAGGTTTGGCGTGTTGAATAACTGTGAAGTACGAAGCGCGTAACATACGTTTACGTTACAGTTACAAATAGCGAAGATTTTGTTCTCTCCATCGATATTGGTAATCTGATGAACAAAACCATTATCCTCTGCCTGTTTGAAGATTTCTAATGCTTCTTCCTTGGTAATGTAGCGACCGCCTTTTTCGGTTTCTACAACATAGTCTGCCATATCACCAACTGCGATACACCAGCCTTCCGGATCATCTGCACAGCCTTCATCAAAGGTCTTTCTGGAATTGCGGCAAGAACATGGGCTTGCTGCGTATTTTCCTTCGTATTTATCTAACCAGTGTGAAATGTGCTCAATTGGAATAGATGTATTTTCCATCTCAATGGCTTTTTCTACCGGAATTACGTGCATACCAATTCCAGCGCCTCCCGGTGGAACCATAGGAGTAACCTTCTCTAATGGAATACGGCTCATCTCTTCAAAGAATTTACCCATTTCCGGATGTTCCTGCAGCAGTTTGCTGTTCATGTTCGTAAATTCTGCACTACCTGGAACAAACATTGGTACAAGATACTGTTTCTCGTGCTGTGGATTCTCCCAGTTGTACTCTACGATACCCATAACAGAAAGTTCCTGTAATATCTTCTCTGTTGTCTCTTTGTCTTTGCCGCAAAGCTTTACCACTTCATCCAGTGTTCTTGGTTTTCTTCTTCCCATAGAAAGTGCAACCTCTGCCTGTTCATCAGTTAGAAGCGCATCAAGTCCCCAATATTCGGCATCCTCTTTTTTGATTTTTTCAATTCCAAGAGCGATTGGAATACGGTTCGTAATCATTTTTGCCAGTTTTGCAATCGGCTCTCTCATTCCTGGATATTCATTCTTTTTTCCCATAATTTCCTCCGTACGTTTATGCTTGCCAAGCTTTCACTTCTTGTTTTAACCAATTGGTCCACTCTTCAATGCCTTCCCCTGTACGTGCACAGATTGGAATAATCTTAGCATTAGGATTGCGCATTAAAATGTATTCCTTACATGCTTCCATATCAAAATCAAAATATGGCATTACGTCAATTTTGTTGATTAGTACCACATCACAAATAGAAAACATCAAAGGATATTTGAGTGGCTTATCATGTCCCTCTGGAACACTCAAAATCATAGCATTCTTTACTGCACCGGTATCAAACTCCGCCGGGCAAACGAGATTGCCTACATTTTCTAATATCGCAAGGTCAACGTCTCCTGTCTCCAAGCCTTCCAAGCCCTGAGCAGTCATATCTGCATCCAAATGACACATCCCGCCTGTATGTAACTGAATGGCTTTCACACCCAAATCGGCAATCGTCTTTGCATCTACATCCGAATCAATGTCTGCTTCCATAACACCAATGCGTAACTCATCTCTCAACTTCTCGATAGTTCTAGTTAAGGTTGTCGTCTTTCCAGAACCTGGAGACGACATGAGGTTTAATAAAAACACCTTCTTCTCTTTCAGCTCTGCTCTAAGTTCATCTGCACGCTTATCATTGTCGGCAAAAACACTCTGTTTAATTTCCAGTGTCTTGAACTCTTTCATATTATTTCTCTCCTCTTTTGGTCTAACCAAATTTGTTATTTTTTTATCATTATAGTAACAGCTTTCTTCTTTGTCAATCGATTTTCCCTATTTTATGGGCTTTCTAGCTGTTTTTTGTCGTTTTATATATGCCTTTTAACTTTTGTGCTCATTTTGGTATCTGGTATAGCCAATTCCAAATTGTATCAATTCTTTATATATAATCTTATTCATATTGGATATGATATTAAATTCCTCTCCGCGAGGTGCGCATCCTTAGCGGAGTGTTTTTTTCGTCATAGGAATTTCCTATGACGAAAAAAATCTCCCCTCACCAATTGGTGAAGGGAGTATACGTTTATCATAAGAGATTTCGTCTATTTCAATTTATTACAATGCTTCTGCTCGTTTGAGTGCATCATCAATATGAGCACAGAAATTCTCTTCTCCAATCAATACATCAAATCCAGCCTTTTTCATGGTATGCATTGGCTGCTCGTTTACGTGAGACAAAATGAGTGTAATGTTTTTCTTTTTACATTTTGCATAAAACTCTTCAAAGAAATGCATTGCAGTCGCGTCCAAAGCCGGTACACTTCTCATTCGAAGAATCAGAATGTTATCCGTATCTTTTAAACTGATATTCAAAATCTTGTCCGCAGCACCGAAGAATAAAGGTCCACTAACCTCATAAACGACGGTATTCTTTGGAACTACCCTTAAGGTAATACTGTCAGGGTCATTTTCATCATCAGCATACTTCCAGCCCTCTACATCTGTCACTTCACTCATACGTTTCATAAACAGCATAGCCGCAAGAACGATACCTACACCAATCGCAACGACTAAATCAAATAAAACTGTAAGTGTAAAAGTCAGCACAAGAACAATAATGTCACTCTTAGGGGCTGTTCTACACAAATGAACAAACTCCTTCCACTCAGACATATTGTAAGCAACCATAAACAGAATTGCTGCAATTGTTGGCATAGGAATTAAGCTTGCATATGGCATCAATACAACTAAAACTAATAATAAAACAATTGCATGTACCATACCAGCGATAGGTGTTCTACCACCATTCTTTACATTTGCTGCAGTTCTTGCGATAGCTCCTGTAGCAGGAATACCACCAAACAATGCAGAACCAATGTTACCAATACCCTGTGCTACCAGCTCCATATTCGAACGATGCTTGCTATTAATCATACTATCTGCTACAACACAAGAGAGCAATGATTCAATTGCCGCTAAAATAGCAATCGTAAACGCATCCGGGAGCACATTTTTGATTGTGCTAAACGAAAAATCCGGAATGTGAAACGTTGGCAAATCCGATGTTATGGTATACAGCTCTCCGATAGTCTTTACTTCCATCTTAAGACCCGACACCATAAAAATGCCCACAAGTACTGCTACCAGCGAACCGGGAATCTTCTTCAAAAATCCCGGAAGCATTGGCCATACAATTAAGATAATTAGGCATACCACACCTACGATAACTGCTGACCAGTTAATTGTTCCAATACAGTTGATTACTTCTTCGATTTTTTCAACCGTTTCAATCGCATTTACGGATGGGTCTGTAGTTAAGCCCAAGAAGGATTTAATCTGTCCAACTACAATAGTAACTGCAATACCAGCCGTAAAGCCTGTTGTTATGGTATATGGAATGAATTTAATAAGGCTTCCGAATTTTAAAAGCCCCATTAGAATCAAAATAATACCTGCCAAAATGGTCGCAACGATTAATCCGTCCATACCATTTTTCGCAACAATTCCTGCTACGATTGTCGCAAACGCCGCAGTAGGTCCGGAAATCTGCACCCTGCTTCCTCCGAAGAAGGAAATCAGAAAGCCAGCAATAATTGCTGTATAGATACCCTTTTCAGGCGTTACTCCTGATGCAAGAGCAAGTGCAATGGATAAAGGAAGTGCAATAATTGCTACAATGATTCCTGCAATCACATCTTTAATAAATTGCTCTTTTGTGTACGTTTTCATAACTGAAAACAGCTTTGGCTTTAGTTTTTCCACTGTTTTTTCTCCTCAAATGTTAAAAACATAATTATTTCAAACTGCTAATTAACCAATCAATACTCTCTTTTCTAAGAGATGCAAGTTTGGCATCAACTGCCTCCCAATCGATATTATCCATTGGCAATATTTCGTCCGTATTTTCATCTTGATAAACAATACGATCCTGCAATCCTAAATATGTTAACAAATCTACCATTCTAGCAATGCCTCGATTTTTGTTTAAGAAAACTAAAAATGGCGTATGATTAATGATAGAGAATACCATGCCGTGGAAAGAGTCCGTAATAGCAAATTCTGCATCACGGAAGCCCTTTAACCATAACACCGGTGACTTCAGAGGCTTACCATTATTAGGGAAGATTCCTCCAAGCTTAAAAGAATAATGCTCTTCATATTTATGAATGATTGAACTCTTAAACTCATTATTATCCAAAATATAGTAAAACAGCGGAGCTGTCTTTTCATTTTTGTATTCAGACTCTTCAATAATTTTTGAATAATCCTTTGCAGTTAATAGCATTGTTGGATCCAGAACAAGTTTCGCTGGTTTTCCTAGCTCCTCTACAAGCTTAATCCCTGATTCCTCTCGTACAGAAACAGCATCGAACTTCTGAACAAGCTCTTCTACTTTCCTTCTGTTCTTTTCATTAATTTTAGCTTCTTCAAAGGTACTTCCACCAAAACTAATTGCGTAACCAACACGTTTTACCTGTTTATCTTTTACAAAATCCAAGAAAAACACTCCGAACTTTGACCAATCGCCATTAAAGAAATCACGCCAAACCTGATCAGAACCAACTACATATGATTTGTAGAAACGAGCACTATTACGATTAAACTTATCCTTATCCAAGTACTTATCTGTAAATTTCTCGACTTCTGTTCTATCACCAGTTCTTTTACTCATACCAAGCATAAAATCAAAGTCAAACACTTTAAACTTAAGGCCATTCTGTTTTAATACCGTCTGTAATGCCAAGCGTTGCATTGCACTACCATAATTATAATTACCTGTTAAAGTAACAATTGCTCCATCATAAAAAAAATGGCGCTTCATATATAATGGTACGTTTCGAATACGTTTCAACAAATTCTTTAATCCGCGTAGTCTCCAATGGTTCAATATTTTGCTAACCTTCTGGCGTAAGGTTAAATCTTTAGAGAAGAGAAGTCTCTTAACTTTACCACCGGCACGTTTGATTTTTGAAGCTAAAGTTCTAAACTTAGAAAACGATTCATCATATTTAGAAGTTGTAATCTCATCAATCATTCTTTCACGTTCTTGATTAATTGGACCATAAGAAGGGTCTTTTACAAAACCTGCAAGTTCAATTCTAAGCCCCTCGTACAGAGGCATTAAATCCTCTGTCTTCATACCTGTTACAGATAAAATCTTACTATTGTCAATCACTCTGTCTAACATTCTATCGTACTTAATCTGCCAAGGTCTTCCAATAATTCTCTTATAATCTTCTAAGTCTACAATGGTTACTTTTAAGCCAAGAATGTCGACATAATAATTCATGATTTCTTCCCACTTGTGATGCTCACCTGTAGAAACAGTAAAAATTTCACCCATTGCTTTTTCATTTAAAACTACTCTTGCAATCATCTCTGCAACGTCACCTGCCCATGACATTGTAGCCTCTTTCTGAAGCATCTGTTTTGGGAAAATAATTTTTTTCTTTTGTAATCCTCGATACAGGAATTCGTTTGCTTCCATGGTTCCAAGCTGGAAACGTGTTTTGGAATACGTAATTGCCGGACGCAAAATTGTCCAATTCTTTCTATCAGAACCCACCAAAAGATTTTCCTGACGTGCTTTGGTTAGACCATATTCATCTGTTGCTAAATACTTAGGATCTTGGACACTATCTAACAATCTTGGCGAGGTTTCGCTAATAGGATTTCCTTTATTATCCCCATATACACGATACGAAGATAAAAACAAATAATGCTTTGTGCTATCTAATAATTTCTCATATCTCTCTGCAAATTCGCTGGTTTGATATACCATAAAATCAACAACTGCATCATAGTTATCTAATAAAATATCACTCAAAAAATCCCAATCTTTTGCATTCCCTTGAATATAGTGAATCTTAGGTTCGCTTGATTCCTTAGCACTTCTTGAGGTGATATATACTTCAAAGCCAAGATTAACTAACTTAGGAGCCAGATATACGCCCATTGCACCAGTTCCACCAAGTAGTAAAACTCTTTTGTTTGATGATGTCATGTTTTCTCTCCTTATCTCTTTATTTGATAGGTCTGTTATAATTTCTTAAACTCTGTATTGCATTCTGCTCATCTAAAACAGAAGTAAATACTTCATATACAACCGGCTTTCCAAAGCAGTCTGGATTAGGGTCACAAAACGCTTCCATCTGGTTGTCAAATGACTCTTTATCCGATGCCGTCATATAGTGGAATCCCATAGATTCTGCCCAGCCCTTTGCACTACCGAAATGTCCGGATGCGGCGATAAATTCATCACTATCTGATCCCCATTGCGACTCAAGCCTTGGATTCAAACGGAATTCTACTCCTCGTCCATTGTTTATCAATAACACACGAAGGTTATTCCCAATATGTCTTATTCCAAGAGCATTCATATCATAGAAGAACGCTAAATCACCTAACAGACAAATCGCAAGTTTGTTTTTATCAGCCATTGACTGTCCAATAGTGGTTGACAACGCTCCATCAATACCAAAACCACCTACGTTGGAGCTTGTTGTAACTGTCTTATCAACCTCAAAGAAGTCCATATTTCTTAAACTATTAAGAATCGCCATGTGTAAAATGCTGTTCTTTGGCGCAAGCTTTGACAATCTGGAAGAAACATAAGTATTTGACAATGGAAGCTGAGGTACCTTTACATCCACCATCTGTTTCTTAAGTGATTCATAGTAACGACAACCACCACTATATTTTGCCATCTCTGTAAAGAAGAATAATTCTGAACAATCAAATACTTTTTCAAGCTGCTCTACCGCATAACGATTATGGAATTCTCCATCTTCAGAAAGGCGCCATGTCTTTCGATTAATATATATCTTTGATGCACTATAGTCTCCACAAATTGAGCCCATATCAATCAGTACATCTGGTACATTTTCAATTTGTGATATATCGGCTGCCACTGTGGTTAATATCCCATGCTCTCCATGGTAGCAAGAAGTATGGTCATAAAATACTACTGCATCATAGGCTTTCACAAAAAGATTCATTGCAGCTTCCAGTTCTTTTGAAAATGGTTTGTGAGAACCAATAAAAATACCAACCTTTTTATTTTGTAATTCTTTGCTTAACTCCTTAGCAGGGAAGTTTTCAGCATCATATCTTGCAATATACTGTACATCCGGAAGTTCTTTTGTTGTAAATGAATATGCTGGATCCACCGGTAAATTAATATGAACCGGTCCGCCGCCTTTTGAAGTAGCAATGTGTAAGGCTTTATTTACGAGCTGAACGCAGGCTTTCATATCCTTATTATCTTTAATAACAGGTAAATCTGCAGCAAATAACTTAATATCGTTTTGTGAAACACGTCTATCTGTCATCTGAGGAACCAAATCCTGATAGGTTGGAGAATGGTGCTGTGATGTAAGTGCAATTACTGGCAACTTACGATAATATGCTTCTGTCAACCCTGGCAAATAATCTCTCGATGCTGTTGCTCCAGTACATGAAATTACAACTGGCTCACCTGTTGCAAATGCTAATCCACCAGCAAAATATGCAGCCCCGCGTTCATCTACCACTGAATATACTTCAAAAAATGGGTCTTGTTGTACGGAACGTGCAATCGGAACATTTGTTGTTCCTGGAGATACAACCATTTTCTTGATTCCAAATTTTTTTAAAAGAGCTAATACTACCTGTGCATTCTTGTCATCAGTGTACATCTCTTCTCCTCCTCATTCTTATTCATTCTTCTTTAAATACTTTTTAGGCGATTTCTTACTTTTTTCATGCCTTTTTTTATTCCGGCTTTTACCTTTTGTGTATTATATCCAAATGTATTGCTTAGATTTTTCTTGTCAATTTCAATATCACTGTTCGAACGTTTAATAATATATCCGTCTCTCATTTGTTCTGTAGGACGAACGTTCTCTTCATTACCCAGTTTAGATACACCAAGCTTCTCTATTGGCCACTCTTTTCCATTCACTTCAACTGCAAACATAATGTTCTCTTTGTCTTTTGTTAAAGGCACTGTAACTTCAAAGCTTTGATACTTATACACTTTATTATCTAATGGAAACTCGGTAGTAGTTATCGCATCCAGCTCCACTTTGCATTCCAATTTACCATTCGATGTTTTGGCATACAATGGAATTCTATCTACCACCAATCCATACAAATAACCCTTTAATAATAATGAATTATTTGTTATCAGCATATCTGTCAGATTAATTTGTAAATCCTCAGCTAAATCATACAAAACATGGTCTTTCCATAAAAGTCTCGCATTCTCGTCATAATGTGCTTCCTCTAATATATCGATACCATATTTCATATTTATCAAATATACCTTCTGCCAGAAATTGTATAAATCGCATTCGAAAATCACTTCATCAGAAATTTTTGATAATATTTGTTTGTTCAATTCTTTGTACTCATTGTACTCTTCTTCGTTCAATATCTCTGATGCCGGAATATTATTATAAAAATTGCGCCATCTCATTTCTGCAAGAGCAATATTCTGTAAATGAACAGACGGAGCTTCTGGCTCTGTCATATTCAAGAAATATAATGATATTTTCTTTGGTGTATCCAAATAAAATGCTTTACTTGCAGGTGCACCCACTGTTAATGACACAGAATCACTTTCCCCAGGATAACGTCTATAAAAATACTTTCCTGCATTAATAATTCCTAAACGTTTTTTATTCATCAAAACATCATTAATGAATTTCGTATCTTCATAAAGAGATAACGAATCATCAAATTTATAATTTTTGATAACCTCAGTTCTAAAAAATGCCTGCGAAACTCTTGTACATGTGTCAAACCATTTTGCATCACGTAAATCAAGCGTTTTAGTTCCATCTTGGAATTTCTGATTCAAATAATGCGGACGGTCTTGCGCCCCAAAATTATACACAGGAATAACTGCCACATCAACATAATCTCTTGCAACCATAAAGTAATCATATACTACTTTACATGCATTTTTTGATAACACATCATCCGCATCTACAAATCCTGTATACTCGCCGCAAGCCAACTCTACCCCTTTATTTCTCGCAGCAGAGACTCCAGCATTCGTTTGCTCATAATAGCATACATTCTCCGGATATTCATCTGCATACTTTTGACATATGTCTCCGGAAGAATCCTTGCTTCCATCATTCACCAATACTAATTGTATCTTTTCAAACCCACAATCTTGACCAATAATACTATCGATGCATCTCTCCAAATATTGTTCCGCATTATATACGGGAATAACAATACTAAATAAATATTCCATATTTACGCTCCCACTCAATTTTGAATATTATAAAAGGTTTTTCAACTGCTCTTTTACTTTTTTACCAAATTTACTATCTGATACCATTTTTACACCTGGTATTTTTTCTACAGTTCCAACAAGCTTTGCCGCCGCACTACGTTTTTCTGTATCATAGTGAATCACACTTCTATATTTCTTTAAGACATCTACATCATGTCCTTTATCTGTAAATACCTCGAATAAAACCGGGCTATCCTGTCCTCCCCTTACAAATTCGTCTATCTTACTCTCATACTCCTCGATGGTATGTGCTGACATATAAGTAAAGCCATTCGCTTTTACCCACTCTTCAGCCTTTTTGTTATGACTTGCGGAAATATGCATATCGATATTCGGAAGCCATTTTGGTCCCATTGAAAAATAAAATTCCGCACCGCCTCCATTATTAACTAGAAGTATATGTGTATTATGAGTAATATTTCTAATTCCCACAGAATTCATATCATAAAAGAAGCTCAAATCTCCAAGGACAAGATAGCTTTCTCTATCTGTCACAGCAGCTTGTCCAAAAAAGGTGGACATAGAGCC
>CAYPAM010000032.1:0-12799 GCA_964408715.1 uncultured Lachnobacterium sp. | reverse complement strand
TTCTGCAAGTGTAGCATAGAGTCCTGGAGCAACATGGCCTTTTGATAATACAAAACGGTCACGGTCTGCCATTTTTGGATTCTTTGGATCTACGTTCATTTCTTCAAAATACAGATATGTAAAAATATCTGCAGCTGACAATGATCCGCCTGGATGTCCAGCTTTTGCACTGTGTACAGAGGTAACAATGCCTTTGCGAATTTCATTCGCGATTTTTGCGAGCTCTAAATTGTTCATAGTCTCTTCCTTTCTAAAGTTCTGTTCTACCCTCAAGGGCTCTGAGGAGAGTAACCTCATCAATGTATTCCAAATCGCCACCGACCGGTACGCCGCTTGCGATTCTGGTCACTTTAATGCCTGTCGGTTTAATCAGCTTGCTAATATACATAGCCGTGGTTTCCCCTTCCAGGCTGGAATTCGTGGCGATGATAACCTCGTCCACGTCTGCTTCTAAACGAACCATCAATTCCTTCAACTTGATGTCGTTTGGACCGATTCCCAGCATTGGAGAAATCGCTCCGTGTAATACATGATATACCCCCTCAAACTTCCCAGTTTTCTCATAAGCTGCCAGGTCTCTGGTATTCTCCACTACCATAATCACCTTGTGATTGCGAGACGCATCCTTGCAGATTGGACATACATCCTCGTCCGTAAGCGTATAGCAGTGCTTACAGTACTTCACATTCCGCTTGGCCTCCATGATTGCCGAGGACAGGCTCTCCACCTGTTCGGTCGGCATATTCAGAATATGAAAAGCCAAACGCTGTGCGGACTTCGCCCCAATTCCTGGAAGACTTGAAAATTCCTCTATTAATTTTGATATTTGCTTGCTATAATAATCCATTCTATTCCTGGCTTAGAACATTCCTCCGCCAAGTCCTCCTGTGATTTTTGACATAGACTGCTGTGAAGCATCGTCAATCTTGCGAAGCGCTTCGTTAGTTGCTGCAACGATTAAATCCTCTAACATCTCGATGTCGTCTGGGTCTACAACTTCTGGCGCAAGTTTAACTTTTAATACCTCTTTCTTACCAGAAACAGTTACCTCTACTGCTCCACCGCCTGCAGATGCAGTTGCTTCCATTTCTTCCATCTGCTTCTGCGCTTCTTCCATCTGACGCTGCATTCTCTGCGCCTGTTTCATAAGGTTATTCATATTTCCCGGCATACCGCCCTGGAATCCACCTCTTTTTGCCATATTATACATTCCTCCTGGTCTTAAAAATTCTCTTCTTCAATCTCAAACTGGATAAGGTCTCGCAAATCCGGAACGGATTCCTTTGCGCTAAGTCCTGATTCATTCTTACGAACAGCGACTTCGACTTCTTTTCCAATACGTTTTGCAATAATTTCCTTCAGATTGTCGATACAATTCGAACGATTTTCGCTCAAATACTCGTAGGCATTTGCATCATCGAGTACCAATAGCAGCTCCTGGTTACCACCGAGTGACGGAACCGCTTTGTTTAGATAAGTCTTGGTAATCGCACCAATCTCTGAGAGAATGGATTTCCAATTCTTAATCACCTGCTGGATATCCTCCGGAATCGCCTTTGGAAGCTGTGGCTTTGCCACACTGCTTGCCGTCTTAAGGCTGTCGCTCTGCACACCCAGCGCGCCAACATTCGCCTGTGGCGCTGCGGCTACCGGGATTCCATTGGCAATCTTTGCCTCGATGCTTGCCAGACGGTCCATTACGGATTCATAATCCTTCTCCATCTGTGGCTTACATAATTTGATAATAGCGATTTCTATTAAGATACGCTTCTGTGAGGCGTATTTAATCTGATTGCTAAGCTCCGAGAAAATGCGAATATAACGCATTAGAACCTCAGGCTTTACAAGCTGTGCTTCTTCCTTGAGTGCCGCAAGATGCTCCTTTGACATATCCAGAACCTCTTCCATGTCGTCCGAGCTTTGCAAAAGAAGCAGGTTGCGAAGATACCAAGTGAAATCAGTCACCATCTGCCCCATCTCACGTCCTTCGTCCACAAGAGTATCCAATGTTGCAACTGCACCTGTAATGTCTTTTGCAAGAATTTGTCGCAGCAATCTTGAGAAGACCTCCGTATCGACTGCACCGAGCACCTCAAGTACGTTGTCATAGGTCAGTGTCTCTCCGATGTGGAAGGCAATACATTGGTCTAACAAGCTTAACGCATCACGCATTGAGCCGTCGCCCGCCTTCGCTACATAACGAATGGCTTTTTCCTCAACCTCTATCTGTTCTTCTTCCATCAGGTCCATAAGACGTCCTGCGATGGTATCGATAGAGATTCTATGAAAATCATAGCGCTGGCAACGCGACAGAATCGTAATTGGAATCTTGTGTGCTTCCGTAGTTGCCAGTATGAAAATAACATATGCCGGTGGCTCTTCTAAGGTCTTAAGCAGCGCGTTGAATGCTCCCGCCGAAAGCATATGCACCTCGTCAATGATATAGACTTTGAATTTGCCTTCCGTTGGTCGGTATGCAACCTCTTCGCGAATCTGACGGATATTGTCTACGCCGTTGTTTGATGCAGCGTCGATTTCGATGACATTCATCGAAGAACCATCTGCAATCGCCTTACAGGTTGGGCACTCCCCACATGGACTTCCATCGACCGGATGCTCGCAGTTGACCGCCTTTGCAAAAATCTTTGCAACTGTGGTCTTACCCGTTCCTCTTGTTCCGCAGAATAGATATGCGTGTCCGATACGGTCTGCTTTTATTTGGTTTTTCAAGGTTGTAACGATATGCTCCTGTCCTTTTACATCTTCGAATTCCTGTGGACGGAACTTACGATATAGAGCCGTATATGACACGTTCTCACCAACTTTCTTTCCTATAATGTTGAATCTTTACTGATTCTGTGGAGCCGCCTTACGCTCTTTCTTGCGTCCGATATAGACATTCCACTTCAGATACGCTTCCTGTGCGTTTTTGGATTTATAGATAACGTTTTTCTCTTCACCAATAATATCCACGATGCTGTACCAGCCTCTGTCGTACTGGAACTGCGCAACCTTGTCCTCTAACTCCTTGGTTCCTAATGTGAATCTATTGATTGCCTGTGACTGTTGTTGTGACATGCGAATCGCCTTTCTGCTGCAGCACATATTCCACTGCCGCTTTTAATTTCTCATCTTTCTCCAACTCAGGATTCTTACTTAACTCCCGCGCTTCGTCCTCTGTAAAAATTTCCCGCAAATTCACCTGATGATTATTCACAGGAATATATGATACTTTGGATGTATCAAATACCGACTTCAATACATAATAAGGAAGCGTCTCTCCCTTTCCTGCCGGTAATTGTACAATATTATCTACAATACAAACGCCCTGAGTTTCACTATAAATAACCTGCTTCTTCTGAAACATCGCTCTTACCTCCGGGTCTAAACATATTTTAACTAAGATATCATACCATAGATTCGCACTTGTTGCAAACATTCAATTACTTGTACTTTTTCCAATCTGGTCTTGTAATTTATTCTTTTTTTGGATATAACAATAATACCAATTTCAAGTATAATGTCTGTATCAAGGAGGTCGTATTTATGAAACGCATTATAACTATTCAAGACATATCCTGTGTAGGAAAGTGCTCCTTAACGGTTGCCCTTCCTATCATATCAGCCATGGGTGTAGAAGCAGCCATTCTTCCTACTGCTGTACTCTCTACACATACCATGTTTCAAAATTTTACCTGTAAGGATTTAACAGACCAAATCAAACCAATTTCAGAGCATTGGAAACAGGAAGATTTTCAATTCGATGCTGTGTATACCGGATATCTCGGTTCCTTTGAACAAATTGACCTGATGAAGGAATTCTTTGACAACTTCAAAACAGAGTCAAACATCCTTTTTGTAGACCCGGCTATGGCTGATAATGGCAAGCTTTATCCTGCCTTTGATGAAGCCTTTGCAAAACATATGGCTACTCTTTGTGCGAAAGCAGATATTATCGTGCCAAACATTACAGAAGCAGCATTTATGACCGGTATGGAGTACAAGGCAGAGTATACGAGCGAATATGTAAAGGAAATGCTTCGAAAGCTCTCCGCTTTGGGTGCAAAAATTAGCATTCTGACTGGTGTAAGCTTTGCAGAAGGCAAAACCGGTGTCATGGGATATGACAGAGAAAAAGATGAATTCTCTTACTACGAGCATGAAAAGCTTCCGGTAAGCTATCATGGCACAGGCGATATTTTCTCCAGCACCTGCGTAGGCGCAATGCTGAATGGCATGGACTGGAAGGAAGCTGTAAAAGTAGCTGCTGATTATACGGCGGAATGTATCCGCATCACATTGGAGGATCCTGCCAAGCCTTGGTATGGGGTGAACTTTGAACAGGCTATCCCATACTTAGTTAAGCAGCTTGAAAAATAATGCAACTCTAACAGCTCATGGATACGCATTGTAGATTCTGTAAAATATATAATAAAGTTGACGAATATCCCATTTTTTGTCATAATGACATCAAGTACTAAAGTACTAAATGAAGTCCGACTAGAAATATTTATTAGGAGAGGATTAACCATGGGAAAACTCGTCAAAAGAAAAGATTTAACGCCTGAACAGTATTGGATGGCAAACAAGACAATGGCAATTATATTGTTTGTAAGTTACCTGATTTATTTAATTGTCGAGATCAGTAACAATCATGCAGATATATTTTCTGTCGTGCGTATGGTAATATATCTTGTTTTTGCAGTTGGCAATTTATTGATGATTAAAGTAGAAGGCAGAACAAAACGAGCAATGTTGTATATGGCGTGTACATTCTTGGTTGCATATATTTTACTCGTTATGAACAATAGCGTTATATCTATGATTATGTCATTTCCTGCATTATTCGGCTTTATGCTATATATGAACTCTGTTGTAGTGGGGGCAGGATGTATCGCAACATTTATTACATGTGCGGTAAAGTGTTTACAGGTTAAGGCTACAGGGGATTCAGAATTATTCGGATATGGTTTGTTAATTACGATTGCTTTTACTGTATGTATTTATGCGACATATCAGGCAATATCTATTTTGTATGAATATAATGTGCAGGATCAGTCAGCGATTGTGGCAGAAGCCAACCATCGCGCCGAGGTTGCAGATGTAGTAGCGGGAATTGTAGAAAAAATCGATACAGATTTTCATGAGGTTGTAGACGGATTAGGCGAAATAAATGTTTCCATGAGGTCTGCAAATGATGCAATGGATAGTATATCAGGAAGTTCCGAGAGCACTGCGCAGGCAGTAAACCATCAGGCTGATATGACAAGTCAGATTCAGGAGCGCTTAGAGGCAACGAATCAGCTGGCTCTAGAAGCAAAAGAAACTACCGATAGCTTAAAAGACGTTGTAGTAGATGGTAAACAACTTGCAGATAATTTACAGGAGCAGTCTAATCTGGTAGACCAGAATATTACAAAAATCTCAGATACCGTTCAGTTACTTGTAGAAAATGTGCAGAAGGTATCTGGTATTACAGATTCTATTCTAAATATTTCATCACAGACCAATTTGTTAGCATTGAATGCGAGCATAGAGGCTGCAAGAGCCGGGGAAGCAGGCAAAGGATTCGCAGTAGTAGCGGATGAAATCCGTAAGCTTGCTGAAGAGACAAAGGTTTCTACAGAGAAAATCACTGAGATTATTAATCAGTTGACCATCGTTACAAATGATACACAGGCAGGTATTGATGAATCTGCAGAAGCAATTAACATTCAGCGTGAACATGTGAAAGAAGTAAATGATAGTTTTACTAAAGTAGAAAACGGTATGCAGACACTTGAGGCCAATGTAGTAGATATGAGCAGAGAGGTCGAAAGAGTATTAGAAGCAAACAAGGAAATTGTAGATAGTATTTCTTTATTGTCTACCGCATCAGAAGAAGTTTCTGCCGAAACCCAGACATGCAAGGTAACCATTGATAGTGCATTTGAAAATTTAAGGAAATTTACAGCGACAATCGATGGAACCTTTGAACAGTTACAGACATTGAAAACAACTACAGAGGCAGAATAATATAATAGACAGCAAAAAAGTTCCAACCATGTTTTCGTGGTTGGAACTTTTTATGATTTACTGAAACAATTTCGTTGAATAATATCTATCCCCGCTATCCGGAAGAAGCACAACAATCGTCTTTCCTTCTGACTCCGGTCTTTTGGCTATCTCTACGGCCGCCGCGAGAGCTCCGCCGGAAGAGATTCCTACAAGAAACCCTTCTTCTGTACCGATGAGTTTGCCATATTCGATAGCTCTTTCATCTTCAATGGTGATGATTTCATCATAGATTTTCCGGTTTAAAATACTAGGTGCAAAACCTGCGCCGATACCCTGGATACCATGAGATCCTGCGATTCCTTTGGAAAGGAATGGGGATGCAGCAGGCTCCATGCCGATAACCTTTATGTCCGGATTCCTATCCTTGAGATACTCCCCTGTTCCTGTAATCGTTCCGCCAGTTCCAATTCCCGCTACGAAAACGTCAACACTGCCATCGGTGTCTTTCCAGATTTCCGGTCCAGTGGTTTTACGGTGGGCGTTGGCATTTGCAATGTTGTCAAACTGAGCAGGAATGAAGCTTCCCGGAATCTCCTTATGTAGCTCCTCTGCTTTTGCAATAGAACCTTTCATGCCAAGAGCACCGTCGGATAAAACGATTTGCGCTCCATAAGCCTTGATAAGATTGCGACGCTCCACGCTCATCGTGTCTGGAATGACGATGATGCATTTATAGCCTTTGATGGCAGCGATGGAAGCTAGACCAATCCCTGTATTCCCCGAGGTTGGCTCGATAATTGTAGCCCCCGGCTGTAATATGCCATCGCGTTCTGCCTGCTCTATCATTTCCTTCGCTACGCGGTCTTTTGCAGAGCCTGCCGGATTCAAATACTCAAGCTTCGCCAAAAGACGGCACTGTAGATTATATTTTTCTTCGATACGTCCCAGCTCTACGAGGGGCGTATTGCCAATAAGCTCGGATACATTGTTGTAAATCTTTTCCATTCCTTGTCCTCCTAATTACAAAAGTGACTGGACGGTTCTACTTCCGGTCAATCGTTCCACCACACAGCACATAATCCTCGCAATAGAACACCGCTGCCTGTCCCGGTGTCATGGCACGTTGCGGTTCATCAAATCTGCAAAGCACTCTGCCATCTTCTAACAGCGTCAACTTACATGGCGCACCCTTATGGGAATAACGGACTTTTCCAATTGCTTCTACAACTTCCCCCGCTTTCAACGCTGGTAATCCCATATAATTCATGTCTTTTACATAGCATTCTGTTTCAAATAACTGCTCTGACTGACAGATGACCACTTCGTTGGATTCCGGGCGAAGCTCTTTTACAAACAATGGCGTTGGTGCTGTAAGTCCAAGTCCTTTTCGCTGTCCTACGGTATAATGAATAATACCTTTATGTTTCCCTAGCACATTTCCATCCACATCTACAAAATTACCTGCCGCAAAAGATTCTCCTGTTTCACGCTGAATAAAACCTGCATAATCTCCATCCGGAATAAAACAGATGTCCTGACTGTCCTGTTTGTGCGCAACTGGAAGCTGAATACGCTCTGCAATTGCACGGATTTCATCCTTAGTATATGCTCCAACCGGCATAAGGGTGTGAGACAGCTGACTCTGTGTCAGATTGTACAATGCATATGTCTGGTCTTTTTGTGCCGTCACAGAATTCTGGATAGAGTATCTGCCGTTATCCAATTGCTTGATTCGGGCATAGTGTCCTGTTGCAATGTAGTCTGCACCAATTTCCAAAGCACGCTTTAGCAGTGCTTCCCACTTTACATGACGATTGCATGCGTTACATGGATTTGGGGTACAGCCGCTTTTGTACTCGTTTACGAAGTAATTTATAACATTTTCTTGAAACTCTGAGCGGAAATTCATGACATAATACGGTATTTCCAGCAATTGAGCCACTCTTCTAGCATCATCCACCGCAGACAGTCCACAGCATCCACCCTCTTCCTCCTGGGTAAACACATCCTCTTCCTGCCAGATTTGCATGGTGACACCAATCACATCATAGCCCTGTTCTTTTAATAAATATGCGGCAACAGAAGAATCCACTCCTCCTGATAAGCCTACTACGACTTTTTTCTTCATACTTTATCCTTTGATGATATTAATAATCTTCCTCTTCAGCTTCTTCATGCTCGCTGATATCTGTTACAGGTTTTACCAAACCTTCGATTACGATGCCGTTTTTCTCGGCATAATCCCAAAGGGCTGCATGGATAGCCTCTTCTGCCAAAAGGGAACAATGTACCTTCACCGGTGGAAGTCCATCGAGCGCTTCCATAACCGCTTTGTTCGTTACCTGTAACGCTTCCTGTACGGTTTTGCCTACGACAAGCTCAGTTGCCATACTGCTGGTTGCAACTGCCGCACCACAACCAAAGGTCTTAAACTTCGCATCGCGAATCACCTGATTCTCATCAATATCCAGATAGATACGCATGATATCACCGCATTTTGCATTGCCAACCGTGCCAACGCCGCTGGCGTTCTCAATCTCTCCAACATTTCTTGGATTGTTAAAATGATCCATTACTTTTTCACTATACATATTTTTTCTCTCTAACTTTCCTTTTTATTGTTTGTATGCTCTATCTTTCATCCTCTTAAGGATTTACGAATTCTTTTTTACGAAATCTTCATATAACGGTGACATGCTGCGAAGTCTTGCGATAATCTCTGCCAGCTTCTCTACCGTATAATCAATGTCTTCCTTGGTGGTTTCTTCTGATAAGGTAAGTCGAAGAGAACCGTGCGCAATCTCATGTGGCAGGCCAATCGCCAGAAGCACATGGGATGGGTCCAACGAACCTGATGTGCAGGCAGAACCGCTGCTTGCGCAGATTCCTGCCTGGTCAAGCATAATCAACATGCCCTCACCCTCTATAAAACGGAAGCAGAAGTTCGCATTGTTTGGAAGACGATTGGTTTTGTGTCCATTCAATCTTGCATGTGGGACTTTTTCCAACACCTGCTCTATCAGGTAATCACGCATCTGGCTGATTTGTTCCGCCTGTTTTGTCATGTTGGCAGCCGCCATTTCAGCAGCCTTTCCCATGCCAACGATTCCCGGAACATTGTGTGTTCCCGCACGACGGCGACGCTCCTGTGCCCCACCATGCATAAAGGACAGAATCTTCACACCCTTTCGGATATACATGATACCGACACCCTTTGGACCATGAATCTTGTGTCCGCTGGCACTTAACATATCAATGTTCATCTCGTCTACATGGATTGGAATATGCGCAAATGCCTGAACCGCATCTGTATGGAACAACACACCATGCTTATGCGCAAGCTCACCGATTTCACGGAGTGGCTGAATCGTTCCAATCTCATTGTTTGCTGCCATAATCGAAATCAAAATCGTGTCTGGTCGGATTGCCGCCTCTAACTCATCTAGCTTTACCACACCATCCTCGTCCACATTGACGTATGTGACTTCATAGCCCTGCTTTTCTAACCATTGACATGTATGCAGAACCGCATGATGCTCAATGGTTGAGGTAATGATGTGTTTTCCTTTATTCTTATAGGCCTCTGCGGTTGCCTTAAGCGCCCAGTTGTCAGACTCACTTCCGCCCCCGGTAAAATATATTTCCTCGTGCTTTGCGCCAATCAGCTCTGCCACATGGCTTCTCGCTTCATGCACCGCCTTCTGCGTCGGACTTGCAAAGCTGTAAAATGCCGCCGGATTCGCATAGTGCTCCGTAAAAAATGGAGTCATTGCTTCTAACACCTCTGGGTACACGCGGGTAGTAGCCGCATTATCTAAATAAATTACTTTTTCCATATCTATTCCTTTCTTACTTCATCATATCCTTCTGCCAGCCCAATAAATCCTGAAGCGTCGTGTTATCGACTACTTCATTGACGGCATCATTCACCCTCTGCCACAGCATAGCAGAGACACACCTGTCCTTGCGGTCGCACTCCTGTGCGTCATCATCCACACAGGACACAGGCGCGATACTGCCTTCTGCCAATCGCAATATCTCTCCTACCGTATATTCACTTGGCTCTTTTGCCAGAAAATACCCGCCCTGTGCGCCTCGCACACTCCTTACGTATTCCGCCTTATTGAACATAGCAATTATCTGCTCTAAATATTTCTCTGATATATCCTGTCTGCCGGCAATGTCCTTCACACGGATTGGTCCCTGATTGTAATTCGTCGCCAAATCTAACATAATGCGCAAGGCATATCTTCCCTTTGTTGAAATCTTCATAGCTTCACCTTCGTTTTTAATTCCTACCAATTTACTATACTTTGTTATATACAGTTTGTCAACCTATACTTATTTCTTTTTTACAAACAAAAAAGAAGCCCTTCGGCTTCCTTATTTTTCCCGATTTCTTATGTAAAAATACGAGCGACTTACATTTGCGGTAAGAAAGCTACCCTCCATTACGGCTCCACCCAGGCACCCTCACGGCACATGAGATTGACCGCTTATGGCTGCTGTATTCCTACCCTGACCAGGTTCACGGGTCCCATTGCGTAAGACCCAGATATCAACACCGCTATGAAGAGCAGCTTTCTTGCCGTAAAAGGCAAGTCGCTCGAGAAGTTAGTATAATCCATAGATTACTATATTGTCAAGTTTTTGTGGTCTTCTTTTTTTCACGAAGCTCCTGAAAAAAGGCTGACAGCATCGAAGAACATTCTTCCTCCAAAACACCCTTCTCCATTTCTACCTGATGATTAAATTCCTTCATCTGCAACAAATTCAGGACAGAGCCCGCACACCCTGCTTTTGGATTCATGGAACCTATCACCACACGTCCAAGACGCGACTGTACGATTGCGCCGGCACACATCTGACATGGCTCTAGCGTAACATACATAGTGCAATCCTCTAGTCGCCAGTCTCCCGTCTTTTTACTCGCCTTCTTAATCGCCGCAAGCTCGGCGTGTGCCAGCGTGTTTTTATCCGTATTTCTTCTATTGTAGCCACGCGCGATGATTTTATCCTTCTGCACGATAACGCAGCCTATTGGAACCTCGTCTAGAGCGTATGCCTTTTTTGCCTCTCGAATGGCGGCTTTCATATATTTTTCATCTTGTGTCATGGCATTCCTACCTCAATGTGGTATAATACATAAGAACGCTTCGCATTCTTATGAGAATCGCAATACAATTCTCATATAATAATACATAATTTTGTGAAGGAAGGCAATTATGTTATTACAATATGAAACTAATCGTTTAATTTTAAAAGTCCTCGGCACGGATTATTCCGCTGACGTGTTACGTTTTTACGAAAAAGACAAGGAACTGTTCGAACGCTTTGAGACAGACCGCGCTCCGAACTTCTACACAGATGCACACCAGAGCAATATTCTACGCGTGGAGTACGCACTTTTTCTCAAGCTTCAGATGGTACGCTTCTACGTCTTCTTAAAGGAAGACCCATCTACCATCATTGGCACGGTAAGTCTGTACGACATCTCGATGCCTTTTGCCAGAGCAGATGTGGGATACAAATTCTCCAGTGCTTATCACCACAAGGGATACGCCTCCGAGGCCATGGAAAAGCTCATAGATATCGCCTTTACCGAAATGGATCTGCACCGCCTCTGCGCCAGAGTCCAGCCGGACAATCGTCCTTCCATCCGACTCTTAAAGGGACTAGGCTTCGAAAAAGAAGGCGTCTGCCGCGATTATATGCGCATGCATGGAAAGTGGATAGACCATCTGCAATATAGCCTGATTGCACCAACCTCATACATGTAAACGAATCAACCAGCAGCCAAAGGTTCCAAACTCTGGCTGCTGATTTTTGTCACGCACCATAGCCGCCGATATCTCTGTCGCTGAAAGCTCCGCATTCACCTCCGCTGCTTGAATCTCCATCGGAAGCGCCTCGAATTGCGAAAATCCAAACAGCGTCGCCATAACCATTTCCGGCTTATCATAGATGCCCGGAACTCCCAGATAAACCACCGTTTCAGTAGGCGTAGCCTCCTTCTTAATGACCAGATACCCATAGCTCCCCAGACCATGATTCAAGAATCGGTTATTGGTTAGATACCAGTCCTTCTTTGGAAGCGCCCGAAGCTGCGTTGGTGCTAACTTCTTATAGGTAACCAGCGTCTGCGGCGCTTGCTCCTGTTGCACCTCAAGCTCCTCTTGCATCTCAAGTTCTTCTGGCTGCGGTGAAACTTCCTCCTGTATCTCAAGGGTTGACGGCTGTGGCAGAAGCTCCTCCTGTATCTCAAGGGTTGACGGCTGTGGCAGAAGCTCCTCTTGTATCTCAAGGGTTGACGGCTGTGGCAGAAGCTCCTCCTGTATCTCAAGCTCTTCCAACTGTGGCGGAATCCACGGTTTTACTTCTTCCTTTTCGCGCACCTCTACCTGTTTCGTCTGACTTGGCTCCCATGCCCCGACCTGCTCTATCGCCTCGTCTCTCCAACAGCTCGCCAGATAACCATTGTTCGGGAATCGGATTGTGACCCCTACGATGTCATCTAAGGATATTTCCTTGTCCATAATATTTTGCTCGGCGAATCGCAAGCATACGTCGCCCTGTCCATTTACCACTCCAACCTCTCCTAGCTCTATTCCGCGCAGGGAATCCTCTCCTACAAGCGCGTATACTTTTCCTTTTTCATGGGAACGAATAAGATTGCGCACACTAATCTGCATGTTAACGTTTCCTTTTCTTTCATCCACCCGAATAAAACCTGTGTTTTTACTCTTATAACCTCTCTCGTACTCATATAAATATGTAATAAAACGTTTCAAATCATATTATC
>CAYPAM010000031.1:0-13233 GCA_964408715.1 uncultured Lachnobacterium sp. | reverse complement strand
TAGAACCAGAGCAGCAGGCGAAGAAGATTCATCCAGAGTGCAGGAGGAGATTATATCCGGTTGAGGGGGCGGTGTGCATGCGGTGTGGGCGGCCACTTACGAATGCAGCAGGCGAGTATTGTTATGATTGCCGTCGGACAAGCAATGGGATTCCACTAGGAGCAATACAGCGTGGAACTATGATGCATCACAGTGTATCAGAAGTACATGTCGAATCTTCCTTCACTCAGGGAAAGGCCCTCTTTTTGTATCAAGGTCCTATCAAGCAGACCATGTATCGTTTTAAGTATAGTAACAAGCGGGAGTATGCGGACTTTTTTGCAGAAGAAGCAGCAAAGAAATATGGGGAATGGATGAGAGAGAAACAGATAGAAGCCATTGTGCCCGTGCCGATGTATCGCATGAAGCAGCGGTTGCGTGGATATAACCAGGCAGAAGCCTTTGCAAAAGCGCTATCGAAGCTTATTGGGATTTCCGTAGATGCTGTTTTGATTCGTAGGACGGTAGACACGACTCCGCAGAAAGAACTAAATGATGTAGAACGCAAAAATAATCTCAAAAATGCTTTTCAGAAGTGTGAAAGTATAGTACAATATAGCAAAGTGTTGGTAGTAGACGATATCTACACGACAGGGAGCACTGCGCAGGCAGTTGCAGACGAATTGAGAAAAGCCGGTGTCAATCAGATATATTTATTATGTGTCTGTATTGGCAAGGGGGTGTAGGAGGTACATTACGTGGACGTAACAAATTGTAAGGGTTGTGGCAGATTATTTAATGCAATGGATAGAGCAAAGCTTTGTCCACAATGTTTACAGAAGCTGGAGGAGAAGTTTCAGGAAGTAAAGAAATACTTAAATGAGAATCCAAATGCATCTATTGATGCAGTAGCTCAGGATAATGACGTGTCTATAAAGCAGATCAAGCAGTGGGTAAGAGAAGAACGTCTTACTTTTGCAGAAGGTTCAAGCGTAGGCATCGAATGCGAACAGTGTGGTACACAGATTCGCACAGGAAGATATTGTGATTCGTGCAGATATAAGATTTCGAATAATCTGATGAGTGCATTGGATCGTCCGAAAATGCCGGAACCAAAGAAGGAGACACGCGACAAAGACCGCATGCGTTTCCTGCAGAGCTAGACACAGAACCGGATGCCGATGTGCAGCCGGCTGAAAAACTACATACAGAAGCCATAAAGGGAGCCAGCGCGGTTCCCTTTTCTTTTTCTAAAAAAATCCCAAAAACATTAGATTTTCTTAAGAAATATAAATATTCCTTTTTAGGATTACTTGTGATATAATAATGAAGAATGTATAACTATGTCTAAAAAGGAGTAGCTATGATTAACGAAGAACGTGTGAAGCAATTATACAAGCTTGCATTATATGATAAGAATGAAGAAAAACAAAATCGTCAGATGGGGCAGTTTTATAGATCAGACTATATAGGGAAAGAAATGATTAAAAGCATTTTCACAGGAACGCTGGCATATGGCTGCTTTTTGATACTGTGGCTTTTGAGCTCCTGGGATGATGTGCTTGACAGTATAAACAATCTAGAGATTGTGAATTCGGTGGCAGGATTTATTGTATGGTATTTACTATTTATGGTGGTATATCTTGCGGCTACATATGTGGTGTATCGCGCCCGCTATGAAGCAGGCAAGAAGAAGTTGAAGAATTATACGTCAGATTTGAAGGACGCACATAAGATGTATGAGCGTGAAGAAAAACTGAAAATGTAGGAGGAATTATGACAAAGATATTCGAGATTAAAGACAAGGTATTTCGGTTTTGTGCAGAATACGAAACCTACTTAAAATATGCATATAAGTTCGTTGTAGCGTTGGTGTTGTTTTGCATGATTAATAACAGCATTGGTTTTATGGAGAAGATTAGCACATTTCCAATTGCGTTGCTTCTGTCGTTGATTTGCTGTCTGCTCCCACAGAATGTCACTATTATTGCGGCGGGAGCGCTGGTTCTCGTGAATCTGTATGCGCTTTCTTTAGAAGTAGCATTGGTGGCACTTGTGATTTTTGTGTTGCTGTTTTTGCTGTATTTTCGTTTTTCGCCACAGGATGGAATGCTTTTTATCCTGACACCGATTATGTTCAAGCTGGGAATTCCTTATCTGCTTCCAATCGGAACAGGACTTCTTCGTAAGTCATATTCTGTAAGCGCAGTTGTATGCGGAACAGTGGCATTTTATTTTATTGATGGCATCTACCAGAACATAACAACTCTTGGAAGCACGGTTGCTGGTGCAGATACTACAACGACAACAAAGATTAGTGTGACAATCAGCCAGCTTATCGCTAATAAGGAGATGTTCCTTGTGATTGGAATCTTCACATTGTCAGCAATCATGGTATATGTTATTCGCCGTCTTTCCGTAGACAATGCATGGAAGATTGCGATTGTGTCAGGAACTATGGTACAGATATCAGGATTGTTTGCAGGATATCTGCTGTTTAACATCTCGGATAAGACAGCAGGAATGATTATCGGCAATATTATTTCGATGCTTCTTGCGTTTGGTATTGAATTCCTCTTCATGGACTTGGATTACTCCAGAACAGAGCGTGTGCAGTTAGAGGATGACGATTATTATTATTTTGTAAAAGCAGTTCCAAAGAAGATGGTTACTTCTTCCGAAAAAACAATTATGCACTTCGGTGAAAATGCGTTTGGCAACAACCGCTTCAGCGATAAGAAGAGCACCCGTAAGAAAGAAGCACTCAAGAAAGACAGCCGAAAGCTGATTGCAGAAGAGCTGGATATTGATGAGGATTTATTGGATTAATGAACATATTAATGGTTGATAAAGAAAGGAGAGAGAGTCAATGCAGGATATGAGAGAACTATTTAATGTATTTCAGGAAAATATATCAAGCGTACTCAGCATGGCAAACCTAACGATTACGTGGGTTGACGTTGTTGAAATCTTGATTATCTCTTTCCTGTTTTACCAGATTTTAATGTGGGTCAAATCAACAAGAGCGTGGAACCTGTTCAAAGGAATTATGATTATTTTGGTGTTTGTTGCTATTGCGGCATTGTTCCAGATGAGCACGATTCTGTGGATTGCAGAAAAAACGTTGAATGTCGGAGTGATTGCAGTTGTGATTATTTTCCAGCCAGAGCTTCGAAAGGCATTGGAGAATATCGGTGGAAACAATCGTTTGCTGAAGTTCCTAAACTTTGGTGGGAACAAAACAGATGCGGAGAAATTCTCTGACAAGACCATTGAGGAATTAATAAAAGCATCTTATGCAATGGGCAAGGTTAAGACGGGTGCCCTGATTGTTATCGAGGATGAGATACTGTTAAATGAGTATATTAGAACTGGTATCGACGTGGATGCAATTGTGTCCAGCCAGCTTCTTATCAATATTTTTGAGAAAAACACACCACTTCACGATGGTGCGATTATCCTTCGTGGAGACAGAGTGGTTGCTGCAACCTGTTATCTGCCACTGTCTGACAGCTTAAGCATCAGCAAGGACTTGGGAACAAGACATCGTGCAGCAGTTGGTATTAGTGAGGTAAGTGATTCACTTACCATTGCGGTATCTGAGGAAACAGGTAAGGTATCTATCGCATTGCGCGGTCAGATTTATCGTGATGTAACGGCAGATTTCATGAGAGAGAAATTGCGGTATTTACAGAAACGTAACCAGGAAGCAACACGTGTGGAATTGTTAAAGAGGAGGTTCAAGAATGAGAAATAATATTCTGAAATCCTTATCCCATAATTTGGGCTTTAAGATTTTGGCGGTGTTGTTTGCATTTACCCTATGGCTGGTAGTGTATAACATGGAGGACCCAACTAAGACAGATACTATGACATTACAGGTGTCAGTCATCAATAAGGAATCTGTAGAAAGCCTGAACAAATACTATGAAGTAGTTGATGGCAGTAAGGTGACATTCTCCGTAACAGCACCGAGAAGTGTATTAGAGAAGCTGGATGAAAGTGATTTTGCGGCAGTAGCAGATATGGAATACCTGACAATCAATGATGATGGTGTAAGCGGTAGTGTGCCGATTGATATTCGTTGTACAGTATCCAATATGGCAGAGCAGGTAAAAATCAGCACAACCAACAAGACTCTTCGTGTAAGATTAGAAGATTTGATGAGCAAGCAGTTTGTTATTACTGCAAGTGCAATTGGCGATGTGGCGGACGGATATGCACTCGGAACGGTTAGCGTAACAGCACCAAACGTCCTTAAGGTATCCGGTCCGGAATCACTTGTAAAGACAGTTGCAGCTGTTGTTGCAACAATTGATGTCGAGGGTATGTCTGTCAATGTAACAGACAGCGTTGTGCCTGTATTATACGATAGCGAAGGACAGGAAATTGACACAACACGCTTGACACTTAGCAACACAACTGTTAATGTATCAGCTAATATCTTAAAAACAAAAGCAGTGCCAATCTCTTTGAAACCATCCGGAAATCCTAAAGACGGATATGTAGTCACTTCGATTATCAGTGATCCAACGACCATCACGTTAAAGGGTAACACGTCTGTGTTAAACACGATTAGCGTGATTGAGATTCCATCCGAGCTTGTAAATGTTGAGGATGCAACCTCTGATGTATTGGCAAGCATCGATATCACGGAGTATCTGCCTTATGGGGCTGAGCTTGTGAATAAGAATGATGCAACGGTGAATCTGACAGTAACAATCGGCAAGATTCGCGATAAGGTATATAGTGTATTAACGGATAATATTATGGTAACAGGGCTTTCTAATGATATGGATATCCGATTCGTACACGCAAGTATAGCGGTGAGAATCTCCGGTTTGGAAGAAGACATTGCAACTTTGACCAATGCAACCATTAGTGGAAGCATTGATGTGGCAGATCTTGAAGCAGGGGAACATACCTTGAATCTGATGTTAGATATTGACGGAACCAAGTACACGTATGATGACGTAACGGTAAGTGTTATTATCAGTGAAAAACAGACTGATATTTCAGGCTCTGAGGATACAGAAAGCGGAACAAGTGACACAGAAGCTTCCGGTGATGTAAGTGATTCGGAGCCGGACGCAGAATAAATTTGATGGAGAATATTTATGGCTAGATTATTTGGAACAGACGGTGTGCGTGGCGTGGCCGGAACAGAGCTGACAATTGAACTTGCAATGAAACTCGGCCAGGCAGGTGCTTATGTACTTACCAAGGAAAAATCCCATAAACCAACAATTATTGTAGGATGTGATACACGTATTTCCGGCGGAATGTTGGCAAATGCGCTGATGGCAGGTATCTGTTCGGTAGGTGCCAACGCAGTGTATGTTGGCGTTGTGCCAACACCGGCGGTCGCATATCTGACCAGACTACATAAGGTAGACGCAGGTGTTGTGATTTCCGCATCACACAATCCAATGGAATTCAATGGGATCAAATTCTTCAATGGCGAGGGATATAAGCTATCCGATGAATTAGAAGATGAAATACAGGCATTAATAGAAAATAACATGGAAGATATTGATTTTCCAATCGGCTCGAGTGTCGGAAAGATTGATTATCGCTTCGATATCCGCGATGAATATGTGGAGTACGAGAAGAAGACAGTTCCGGTAGACTTGTCCGGAATGAAGATTGTTATTGACTGTGCAGAGGGTGCAAATTATTACACAGCAGTCAAGACGCTTCAGGATCTGGGTGCTAATCTGGTGGCAATTCATACGAATCCGGATGGTACCAATATCAATGCCAACTGTGGCTCCACTCATATGGAAGAGCTGATGGCACGAGTGGTAGCTGAGAAGGCCAATATCGGTATCGCTTTTGATGGCGATGCGGACCGCATGCTTGCAGTAGATGAACGTGGCAGGTTTGTCGACGGTGACCAGATTATGGCAATCTGTGCCAACTATATGAAGGAAAAAGGAACGCTCAAGGATGATACACTTGTTGTAACTGTTATGAGCAACCTTGGTCTTACGCTTATGGCAAAGGAAAAGGGCATCAAGCTGGAATGCACCAAGGTTGGTGACCGTTATGTATTAGAGAATATGCTAGAGCATGGATACAACATCGGCGGAGAGCAGTCAGGGCATGTGATTTTCCTAGATGATAACACCACGGGAGATGGCTTACTTAGTGCATTACACCTGCTTGAGGTTATGGTAGAAACCGGAAAGCCATTGTCAGAACTGGCTGCTATTATGGAGGTGCTTCCACAGGCGCTTGTCAATGCCAAGGTGCCAAACCATAAGAAGAACAGTTATATGGAGTATCCAAGAATTGCAAAAGCAATTGAAGAACTAGAAGCGAAATTCGCTGGAGAAGGAAGAGTACTGATTCGTCCTTCCGGAACAGAGCCGCTGGTGCGTGTCATGATTGAGGGAAAGGATCAGGCAGTCATCGAGGCGGAGGCTAAGAAGTTAGCAAACCTTATCATGAAGGTTATAATCTAAATAAGACATAGGGGGATATAAATGGTATCGCAATTGGTAAAGATTACGAATCCAACAGGGTTACATCTTCGTCCGGCAGGGAATCTTTGCAGAGAAGCTATGAAGTTTCAGTGTTCGGTAACGTTTGAATATGGCGGAAACAATATAGCGAATGCAAAAAGTGTGTTAAATGTGTTAGGAGCATGTATCAAAACCGGGGACGAGATAACTCTTGTGTGTGATGGAGAAGATGAAGAAGAAGCACTTGCTGCTTTGGTGGCGTTCGTAGAACGAGGATTGGAAGCCTAGGAAACTTTCACATCCTGTATAATCGTGTTGAGGAAAATGAAAAAGTGTTTGTAAGGAGATTATGGAATGTTGAACTTTAAGCGTTACAAGAGAGTACCGGTAGTAAATTATCCACAGCGACAGTGGCCAAACAAAGAAATCGAGAAAGCACCTATCTGGTGCTCTGTAGACCTGCGTGACGGCAATCAGGCACTTATCGAGCCGATGACGGTGGATGAAAAGGTGGAGATGTTCCAGCTGCTACTGAAGCTCGGCTTCAAGGAAATCGAAATCGGTTTTCCGGCGGCTTCCCAGATTGAATTTGACTTCTTGCGTAAGTTAGTGGCAGAAAATATGATTCCGGAAGATGTCAAGGTGCAGGTATTGTGCCAATGCCGTCAGAACCTGATTGATAGAACCTTCGAAGCTATTGAAGGAATTCCAAATGTTGTATTTCATATCTACAATTCCACATCCACGCTCCAGCGAGATGTGGTATTCCACAAGGAACGTCCGGAGATTATTCAGATTGCAGTGGAAGGTACCCGTATGGTCAAAGAAGGTATGAAGAAGTACACTGGCAATCTGCAGTTAGAATACTCACCGGAAAGCTTCACAGGAACCGAACTCGACTTCGCACTCGAAATCTGTACCGCAGTGCAGAAGGAATGGAATCATGCGAATGAGAATCCAATCATTTTCAACCTGCCTGCAACTGTGGAGATGAATACTCCAAATGTATATGCAGACCAGATTGAATGGATGAATACGCATTTTGAAGACAGAGAAAATGTTATCTTAAGCGTCCATCCACATAACGACAGAGGTACAGGCGTGGCAGCAACAGAGCTTGCAATCCTTGCCGGAGCAGACCGTGTCGAGGGAACGCTTTTTGGCAATGGAGAAAGAACCGGAAATGTAGATATCCTGAATATCGCTTACAATATGTTCTCACAGGGAATTGACCCAGAGCTTGACCTCGAAAATGTGAATGAAATCATCGACGTATATGAACGTTGCTGTAAGATGCAGGTCGGTATGCGTCATCCATATGCAGGTAAGCTTGTATTTACTGCGTTTTCCGGTTCGCATCAGGATGCAATCAATAAGGGTGAGCAGGCGATTAAGGAACGTGGTTCGGATATCTGGGAGGTTCCATATCTTCCAATTGATCCGGCAGACGTAGGACGTCAGTACGAACCGGTCGTTCGTATCAACAGTCAGTCCGGTAAGGGCGGCGTAGCATTCGTTATGAGTACGGTATACGGCTACAAGCTTCCAAAACAGATGCACAGAGAATTTGCAGATGTTATTCAGAAAATCTCGGAAACTGAGGGCGGTGAAGTGGCACCGGCACGTATTATGGATGCCTTCCGTGAGGAATATTTAACCAAGAAGAGTCCATACGAATTCATCAGTGCCAAGGTAGAGGATGATCATGATGAAGAAGAAACCAAGGTAACACTTGTTTTCAAATATAATGGCGAAGAAATTGTATCCGAAGCAAGAGGAAATGGTCCAATTGACGCAGTGCGTCTGGCCATCCATCAGAGCATCGGAGTCATGGATATCGCAATCCTTGACTATGACGAACACGCACTCAGCGAAGGTTCTCATGCCAAGGCAGCAGCTTACATCCATATGCGTGATAACCGTACAGGCAATGTTACATTTGGTGTGGGCGTAAGCGGAAATATTACGAGAGCGTCTATCAGAGCAATATTCTCTGCATTGAACAGATTATCTGATAGATAAATGGTGATAAGAAATGAAAATTAGAGAACGATATAAACATTGGTTGAATTTCGTGGCGAACCTCATCACGTTATGCGTGGAGGGAGGAATCTTTGCATACATGTGGTACACATATTACAGTGAATCCATCATATTGCCATTCTTCCGTAGAGGTAACTGGGCTGTAATTGCCATATATATGTTGATTATATTCTTTTTTACGCAGGTATTCGGGGGATACAAAATCGGATATAAGCGAATTATGGATATTATCTTAAGTCATGTGTTGGCGGTGCTTGCAAGTGCGATATTCGCATACTTGGAAATCTGTATGATAGCGCGCAGCTATGTCAATTTCCTGCCAATTATCATGGTATGCCTTGCAGAATTGATGTTTATTATCCCGTGGGTAGCGGTTGTTCGCAGATGGTACGCACTGCTATATCCACCAAGACAGATGCTGGTTATATATGGAGAATATTCACCGGAAGATTTGATTGCAAAAATCAATACACGAAAAGATAAGTACAATATCTGTGCCTCCGTAAGCTATCATATCGGTGCAAAGAAGCTGTTTAAGGAGATTGAAGACTATGAGGCAATTGTATTGTGCGATTTGCCGGCTGAGATTCGAAACGATATTATGAAATACTGTTATGAACATTCCATCAGAACGTATGTTACACCAAAGATTTCGGATATCCTATTCCGTCATGGTGATGACATCCATCTGTTTGATACACCACTGTTTTTGTTCCGTAACCAGGGATTATCTATCGACCAGAGATTCTTCAAGAGAGCCTTTGACATTGTTGCATCTATTATTGGCATCGTTATTGCGTCGCCATTCATGCTGATTATTGCAATTGCAATCAAGCTCTATGACGGCGGACCGGTGTTGTACAAGCAGCCACGCTTGACACGCGACGGAAAGGAATTCAATATATACAAATTCCGTAGTATGGGTATGGATTCGGAAGAAAATGGAGCACGTCTTGCTTCCAAAGGGGACAAGCGTGTCACGCCTGTTGGTAAGGTTATTCGAAATATCCACTTCGATGAATTACCACAGCTATTCAATATCTTAAAGGGCGAGATGTCAATTGTTGGACCAAGACCGGAGCGAAGAGTGATTGCAGACCAGTATCTCGAAGAGATTCCGGAATTCGATATGCGACTCAAGGTAAAAGCAGGTCTTACCGGATATGCGCAGGTGTATGGCAAATACAACACCACACCATATGATAAGCTGAAAATGGATATCACATATATTGAGAACTATTCATTCTGGCTGGATATCAAAATTATTTTCCTGACTGTGAAGATATTATTCCAGAAGGAAAATACAGAAGGTATCGATGAAAAACAGACGACCGCAATAAGGAAATAGTGATGCAGGATAGAGAGAATCTGGTTTCTATTATTACGCCGGTGTATAACGGCGAAGCATATGTCAAAGAAACAATTGAATCTGTGCTAAAGCAGAGCTACACGCAGTGGGAAATGATATTAGTAGACGACTGCTCCACAGATTGTAGCGAAGAAATCATTCGCAGCATGGCAGAAAGTGATGCACGACTTCGCTATTATAGAAATGAAACAAACCTTGGCGCCGCAGATAGCCGCAATCGTGCAATCGAGCTGGCAAAGGGGCGTTATATTGCATTTCTGGATAGTGACGATATGTGGAAAGAGGACAAGCTTAAACGCCAATTACGTTTTATGAAGGAACGGAATGTGGCGTTTTGCTATACAGCCTGTGAGGTTATTGACGAGACAGGTGCAGAAGTGGGAAAGGTACGACATGTACCAACGCAGGTTGATTTCCAGCAACTCCTAAAGGGCAATGTCATTCCATGTCTGACGGTAGTGCTCGACCATGAGGCATTCACGGAGATTCGTATGCCAAGGATTGGTCACGAGGATTATGCAACCTGGCTGGGATTACTGCAGGAATGTGGCAAAGCAGAGGGCATTGACGAAGTGCTGGCATCGTATCGCGTTGCGGGCGGTTCGCTTAGTGGTAATAAATTAAAGGCTGCAGGATGGACTTGGAAAATCTATCGAAAGTTTCTGGGGTTGGGGCTTTGTGAAAGTATATATTTATTTTGTAGGTACGCAGTGAATGCTGTTTTGAAAAGGGTATGACCATCATCATCACCGGGGGAGCCGGATTTATAGGAAGCAACTTCATATTTTATATGTTACAGAAGTATCCGAAGTATCGCATGGTGTGCGTGGACAAGCTCACATATGCGGGCAATCTGTCTACGCTAAGGGATGTTATGGACAAACCGAATTTTCGGTTTGTGCAGATGGACATCTGCGACAGAGAAGGAATTTTCGGATTGTTTGAGGAGGAGCATCCAGATATCGTGGTAAACCTTGCGGCGGAGTCACATGTGGACCGTTCTATCGATAATCCGGAGGTTTTCCTACAGACGAACGTGCTTGGCACGGCGGTGCTTATGGATGCGTGCAGGGAGTATGGCATTGTGCGCTTTCATCAGGTGTCAACAGACGAGGTGTACGGAGATTTGCCGTTAGATAGACCGGATTTGCTTTTTACAGAGGAGTCACCACTGCGCGCAAGCAGTCCGTATAGCGCTTCCAAAGCGAGTGCAGACCTCTTGGTGCTGGCATATCATAGAACCTACGGACTTCCGGTGACGATTAGCCGTTGTTCAAACAATTATGGTCCATATCAATATACGGAAAAGCTGATTCCGCTTATGATTACGAATGCTTTGGAGGATAAACCACTTCCGGTATATGGAAAAGGTACAAATATCCGTGATTGGCTGTATGTAGAGGACCATTGCAGTGCAATCGACCTCATCATCCATAAAGGACGTGTGGGCGAGGTATATAATATCGGCGGAAACACGGAAATCGCCAACATTGATATCGTAAGAGGGATATGTCGGGCACTCGGAAAACCGGAAAGCTTAATCACATATGTCGCAGATAGGAAAGGACACGACCTGCGCTATGCGATTGATTCTAGCAAGATTTGGCGCGAGATGGGCTGGACACCGAAGGCAGCTTTTGCGGATGGAATGAAGCAAACAATTGATTGGTATCGAAAATTTCCTAAATTTCCATTGACTTTTTGACCTTGTATACATATAATAGTCGGTGGAGAGTATAAAATAACATATACAAAGATTGAAGGCTACACAGATGCGTCGCATCGTGTTGCCTTTTCTTTTTGTGTTTTTAGCGAAATTATATACCTTGCATAGACTGCGATATTGATTACAAAGGAGAAAGCGTATGGCACCATACCTTGCAGATGACATTAATTTCCATGGATTCTTGGCGGCGAGACGACAGATGCAGGGCAAGCCACTAACACAGGTGGGAAAAGGGCTGTATTCGAAACCTATGCTGGCAAGAATAGAGAGTGGCGAGCGACTACCGGGAAAATTGGAGCGCGACCGCATGGTAGAAAGACTTGGAGTGTCTGTAGATAGATATGAGGATTATCTGCCGCTAAACGACTACGAATTGTGGACGCAGAGGCAGGAGATTGTGAAGGCTGTGGAGGCCAAGGATTGGGCTTCTGTTGAGACAAAATTAGAAGAATACAAAGGCAAAAGGCGTCGTAGCCGTGTGGAAAAGCAATTCATTCAAGCGATGCGTTTTATGATGCTGCAGGGGCGTAGAGCGGCGGAAGAAGAGCTTCATGCCGTCATTGAAGAAGCATTTCACTATACGGTTCCCAACATCAAGCAACGATTTCCCAAGCACTTGCTGTTGGCGCCACAGGAAATCAACCTGTTCATCGAATATGTGCGTTATCACAGACCGACGAAAGCCCACACGGAAGCGAAGTGGCGCAAGTGGAAACGTGCAAAGTATGCTAGAATCTCCCAATATATTGACCAATCTTGTATGGACAAAATAGGAAAGGCAAAGGTGTATCCCAAGCTGGTGTACTACATCTGTCAGGAGTATTCGGTGGAACAGAAGCGACTTAGAGAGATTGCGTACTGCCTAAAGCTATGCAATGATGCAATCGAGCTTCTACGTGATACGAGACGCATGTATTACCTTGTGGAGCTGTTGGAATTGCGCCAGACATACATCGCAGCGATTCTTAAGATAAAGGAAGAAGGTCTTACCGATGTGCATGCAGAAGTGGAAGAATTGCAGACCTTGGCTAGAATCTCCAAAGAATGGGAGAAAATGTTCAAAGACCTCTATAAGCGATATGATGTCAACCCTTATATGGAGAACTTCTGTTATCTCTATTGGGAAACAGAAAGCTACTGTATCAATGATGTAATTCGTATTCGTAGGAAAATGCTTGGACTCACACAAGCAGAGCTGGTAGACGGAATCTGTGATGTGAAAACACTTCGCCGAACAGAGCGCAAGAAACGCAACGCACAGATGTGTGAGGTGCGAGAAATGTTCAAGCGCCTGGGGCTGTGCCCGGAGTATGTGAGAGCCAATGTGGTAACGAGTGATGCGGAAGTGATGAAGGTGCATGAACAAACGGTAAAGTACGCGAATAACCATGACGTGGATAGATGGAAAGAGGGGGTTGCCAGATTAGAAAGAGAATTGTGTTTAGAAATTTCACAAAATAAGCAAGCGATTGAACGAGAAAGAATATTGCTGGAGTTGTTTTTAAAAGAGATTTCGAACGAAGAGTGCGTGGAACAACTGAAAGCCGGATTAGAATTAACAATGCCTGTAGATAAGATTATGGAATCAGAAGAATGGTACTTAACGGTGGAAGAAATCAGTTATCTTCAGAGTATGGCAATCAGAATAA
>CAYPAM010000030.1:0-13260 GCA_964408715.1 uncultured Lachnobacterium sp. | reverse complement strand
TGCTTTGTTCATGTCAAAATTCCTCCTCTGGATTTTCATATATAATAATTCGAGTTGTTGTCCCAAATTACCTAAATATATATATACTTGTTTTTGGGGCGTTTGTCAAGGAAAAAACCCATATTTTGGCGGTTTTCCTCCATATTATTTCTACCAAAAATCCAGATGTAATTTTGTAACTTTTACCACTTGACTAAGATGCGACTTGCGTCTTTCCCTCATACTCCGCTACGCTTTCTGTCTCCGATACCGATTCACCTTCAACCTCTGCCTCGCTCTCGCTTTCTGACTCAGACTCTGCTTCGCTCTCCTCAGAATCGCTATCATCCTCTCCCTCCGATAGCTCTACAACCAGCGTCGCACGCTCCGAATGCACCACCAGATATCTTTGCCAAGCATCGTAGCCATCCGCACGAATCTCCAGCGTGTGCGTGCCATAAGTCACCTCAACCGGTTGTGTGTGATCCACAAGCTTGTAGTCGATATACACCTTGACATCCTCCACGTCTATATCGAAGGTGATGTAACCCTTCTTCTTGCCTTCACCCTTTAAGGTATCCAGATCAATGGTCGTCGTCTCTCCTCTTTCGATGGTAATCTCACAGCTTCCGCCCCAGCCATTATTGGCAACGGTCAGAGTGTAGGCGCCTTCCGGAATATCAATCGTCATATCCTCCGTAATCTCTAAGAACATATCGCCACTTAGATTCATCAGACTTCCCTCGAACAGCTCGGTATTCGTAAGGGCAAGCGTTCCCTGTCCGGTTGTAATCGTAATCGACAGAATCTTGTTGCCAAGTCCCACGACTGACAGGGTATCATTGCTGGTAATGTACGACAATGCAACCTGTTCTTCATTTGAAAACACCACAACCTTGTTCTGAATCGAATAATTCGTATTGGCTATCGCAAATACGCCTCGCTCCTCATCAATCGAAAAACGCTTGATTTTCTCCTGCTCCCACACTTCATCCGACATCTGTACCGTCGTAAGGTAGCCAAATTCATCGCGCTCCTCTAGGACAACTGCCTTGCCCGGAGTAAACCGTACTGCTGCCTGATGGTCGCCATACTTATTCAGAAACTTTGTGGAAAAATTATACTGAAAGTAATATTCCGTCCCTGTTTCATAGGAATACAACAGCATACGCTCTGCTATTGTATCGTGCTCCATAATCAGGAATAATCCTGCCGTCACTTCATCTGTGCTCTCGTTTTGCGACTCTTCGGTGTCCGGTTCCCCTCCAAAACCAAACATCCCACAGCCCATTAGAAGTGTTGATGCCAGAATCACTCCTGCCATATAACCAATTATCCTGTGTAACTTCATCTTTCTCATAGGTCAAGTATACCTCATTCCTGTGCAATTGAAAATAAGTTTTCAGTGAACTTTATGCGTCTTGCCTCCTGCTTAATGACCATTTCCAGCTTCTCGATATCCCTTGCAGGAATCCATGCCTTGTTCGAGTTCATATAATGATTTGCGATTTTCCAGAATTTCTCTGGAAAAAGCAATAGTCCATATAGCTGCAGATATTCGTCTTTACTCAGCGGACTGACTTTTGTATATACTTTTATCAGCTCCATTCCAAGCTCCTCGTCCCATTCGTTTTTTTCCAGCATTTTCCGGACAAAATTCGCAAGGTCCGCCGTCCGCCAGTTATACGATGCATTTTCAAAATGAATCAGTTGCCAAGCGTGTCCTGTCCACACCGCATTATGCTGATTACAGTCCCCATGACAAACAATACCCCCTGCATGGACCTGCTCCTGCCTCTTTAGAATTTCTAAGGACCGCTCTGCGGTCTGCAGCATACCAGTATAATGCGCCATGTATAGACGTTCAAAATCCATTTTCTTTTTCCTGGAGCGGACATAGTTACTCACCTTCGCAATCTCACGATAATGACGTGTCCTGCTATCTATGATATCCGCACAATCTGCGTTCTTAAGTTCTCCACCAATAGCACTCACGCTTTCCGATATCTGATGGAAGCGCGCAAGCAGTTCTACTACCTCCATCATCTCACCAAACCGTGTGCAGCTTAGCTCAGTTCCGACAATCTGGTCTTTTAGCAAAAAGCTTTCGCCCGTTGTCTCATCTATGGTAACGGACTCTCCGTTTTTATTTACATAGATTTGCTCTACGGGAAGACCAGCCTCTGATAACGCCTTTAGGTACTGGCGCAGCCAATCCCCTCTTGCCTTTGAGCCTCGAAATGGAATCAACAGTCTCTTGCCCTTATCGGTATCGCATATCTGGTTCCCTCTTCCTTTATTGATTTGCCTTATTCCTAATTCATATTGCGCCAAAATCGCTTCCGTTTGATTATACAAAAAACCCCTCCATAGACTCACATCGTATCTGTTTATCATATGAAAGGGGTTATTAATTTATGAGCCAGCTCCAATAACTTTTCACGCTCATTCATTTCCGGATTCTCTAGCACCTCTTCAAAAAGCGCGTCCATCACCGGACCGATTTCTTTGCCCTGCTTCATGCCCATCGCAATCAGGTCACTGCCATTTACGGACATATCCTTTTTCTGTAAGCAATAGCCTTTTTCCACACATTCCTTGTAATGGGCTTCGATATTGTCGACAATCGCCAGCTTGCTTTCTCGCTGATAGGTGCTCTGCGCCAGCAGGTCTGCCCGCTTAATCTCCAGCATCATTGGTACATTTTCGATTCCAATCTCGCTGAATAGCTTACGGATTGCCGCAGGCTCAACTGGTCTGTCATCGTGATGCTTGACCATAAGTGCTGTAAAGTCAATCGTTGCATTATCAAACTTCAGCCTGCGCAAGATTCTCTTTGACATATCTGCGCCACCCTGCGTATGCCCATAGAAATGGTCTACACCATTCTCATCCGTGGTAAGCACCACCGGCTTTGCCAAATCATGAAAGAGCATAATGAGTCGAATCCTTCTTTCGGCACTCACGTTTTGCATGGATACAATAATATGCTCTCCAACCGTATACATATGATGAATATTGTGCTGCTCGGTCTGCATCGCCACATCAAATTCCGGCATAAACACAGCCGTAAGTCCCAGCTCATAGGCAGTACGAATCTCCTCCGGATGCTCGGACACAAGCACCTTTACCAACTCTACCGCAATACGCTCTACGCTCACCTTTGCGATTGTTGGCGCAAGCTTTCGAATTGCTGCCTTCGTATTTTCGTCGATGGAAAACCCAAGCTGCGCCGCAAAACGCACTGCCCGAAGCATACGAAGTGCATCCTCACTGAAACGTTCCATTGGGTCACCGACACAGCGGATAATGCCTTTCTTAAGGTCCCCGATTCCATCGAATTCATCCACCAGACCTGCACTCTCATTGTAAGCCATCGCATTGATGGTAAAATCCCTGCGCTTTAAGTCCTCCACAAGATTCGATGTAAAAGTTACTTCCTTTGGATGCCTTGCATCCTCGTATTCACCATCGATACGATAGGTGGTCACTTCATATCCTACATGATTCATCATGACCGTTACCGTACCATGTTCAATACCTGTATCAATCGTATGAGCAAACAATGCCTTTACCTCTTCCGGCTTCGCAGAGGTTGTAATGTCCCAATCCCCAGGTACACGAGAAAGGAGTGTGTCACGGACACACCCTCCCACAGCATAGGCTTCATAACCGTTTGCTTCCAGAATATCTATAATGCTTTTTACACTTTCTGGCAAAGTCACTCTCATACGAATTTATAATTTCCTTTTCCTTCTGCTTTTACAAGGTACATAGAATTGTCCGCTTTCTGAATCAAGCGTTCAATGGTCTTTTCCCCTTCAATCACATCTACAGTTGAAATACCGATAGAACAGCTAATCTTATGGTCTTCATCGATAACGATTTTCTTCTTGATGATGCGTTCAATCATCTCTCCAAAGCCTTCTGCCGCGTCAATCAAACGATAGATGTTCTTTGCGATTGCCTCGATTTCGACTCTATCACTCGTGTAGAGAATAATGATAAACTCATCCCCACCATGACGGCTGACAAAGCCCAAATCACCCACGGCCTCTTTAAAGATATTCGCCATCTCACGAAGCACCACGTCTCCGATGTCATGTCCATAGGTGTCATTATATGGCTTGAAATTATCCAAGTCAATGAACATAACGCCTACACCATGCTGGCTCTGTCCCTGCTCATAGCCCATCCACAACTGACGAATACGCTCATACATTCCAGTACGGTTGGTAATTCCGGTCAGGGTATCCGTGGTTGCAGTTTCCTTCAGACGTCTGTTCATCTCTGATATCTGCTCATAGTACTCCAGACGGTTTAACGCATGTCCGAGTTCTCTAAACAGCAGGCGATAAATACTTAAGTCATCGTCATTTAGCAGATATCTGTTTACCGAATTATGCCAGTTCTCCTTCATCTTAACATAGGTTACGAAGTAACTGTTTACTTTTCCATTTTTCATAAATGGAACAATTGCAAACGAACAGATTTCATCTGCTCCAAATACATCAATCATCTCTCTGTGCTCAAAGAATGTATGACTAATCTTGGAAACCGCATAGCCAAATGGCGTCTCCAAAATCATCTTCTCAAAGCTCTTCAGACGTTCGGTGGTAAATACCACACCTGTATCATTATATAAAACATGTGGAATACCATTTTCGTATCGCACATACATCGCACAGTCGTTGTTAAATTGATTCAGGAACATACGCACCGCATTCTTTACGAGCTCTGCCACACGTCCTTCTGTCACATCCAACTGCTTCTGCCATGTCGAGATGAATTCAAGCTGACGTTTGTTGCGCTTATTTTCCTTGATAAGACTCTCTCTTCTTAACAATTCTTCGTATTGCGGTCTTGTCATCTTCTGGTACTCATCCAGACAATCACTCACCTCCGCAAGCAGCTCCTGTGGCAGAATCATCTGACTCGCCATCGCCTCATACTGCTGCAAAATGACACGCTCCTTGGCATACCGCTCTGTTTTGCCCATTCTTTGGAACAATTCCATACGCACTTCACGATAGAGTCTGCGCAGGAAGAAGAGATTCCCTTCTGCCTTTTCATAGAATCGTTCACTCTTTTCAAAATCAATAAAGGCATTCTCATCATCACCCAGCGCCATCTCATGAACACCTTTTGCAAAGAGATACATGCAGATGTCATCATCGCTTCGCTCAAAGTCATGAATAGTCTCGGCATCCTGCTTATCCAAGACAGACTTTAGGAACTGATTACAACTGAGCAGGTAGCGCTCACTATCAAAATGCTGCCCCTGCATACTGCTAAGAAGCGCCTGAATCCCATATAGCTTTGCAAGGTTTGCCACACGAAGACTGTTTAAATGCAACTTGTCAATCGTCTTGAATGCCACCTGTAGCTGCCCCTCTGCCTCCGCATACTTGCGCTGTGCAATCATGGTCATGGCATAGTTATAGCATACCTCGGCAATATCCTCTGGCAACTCTAACTGATAGAAGATACCAATCGCACGCTCATAGAACTCTTCGGACTCTTCCATATGTCCCAGCGCACTCAGGTTATATCCGATTGCAGACAGTGTTCTGCCTGCCGCCTGCAAATCATTTTCTCTTATGAACTGATATGCACGAATCGAATACAACAATGCAATCTCATTCATACCATTGGTAGATGCAATCATAACATTCTTCTGATATGCATCATATACCAGCTTTTCATTGCCAATCTCTTTTGCAATGGCAAGACCACTGCTGAAGTTCACCACAGCCGCCTCCGAACGATAAGCCTTTGCAACCACCTCCGGCTTATTATCATAAGCATATATATAGATATGCGCCAGATGATTTCTATAATTATAATGTATTAATTTCTCAATCAAATGTGGATCAACATATACATCCTTCGCACAGAAGAAGATGTTATGCCAGCCTGCCATCGACACACGTGCAATCAGAAGCTCTGCCTTAAATATCAATTCTGCATCGCCGATGCTTTCCGCAACCTTTTTTGCCTGAACCGCATATTGGTCCGCAACATTCAGCTTGCCCTGATACATATAGCAAACAGAGGCAAAATATGAGCACTGATAATTCATCATCTGCTCTCGTTCCGGTACATCCAGTCTGAATATATCCTCAATGATGTCAAGCGCCTTCGAAAAATCCTTTAACAGAATCGACGCCTGCACATGAAGCAAATAAAGCGAAAGCTTCACATTCTCAGCCATCGTCACATCTTCGAATTTGATTCTCTTTTCAATAAGCATCAGATGATTACTCGCCTGCTTCGCATCCAAAAGCTCTAAAAGGTTCTTGAGCTGGATAAATATTTTTGCGTAATCTACATTTCTCAGCTCGTTTTTTGTATTAACGATTGGCTTTTGCACATTACTGCTTCCAATGTGGTATACATTGCCCTGGTCTTCTAGCTGCTCCATAATACTTTCCCATATTGGAAGCACGCTATCTCCTTTGCTTGTGCTTTCATTTCCTCCCAACACAAGCGAAATCTTAGGCGAAGGTTTCTCGATGAGGAGCTGTATCAGACGAAGTGTACTTTCACTCGCCCACTGAACACGGTTAATTACAAGCACGATTGGCTTATATTCGGCTACGGTTTTTAGCATAAGACCGATTGTTTTGGTCAATCTCTGCTGCTCGTATTCCATTTCATCCACCAGCAACGTCTCTGTTCGCTTACAGATACCTGTCTCGTAGTACATCTTCAGCACCTCTCGATGCAGCTCATATACCTCGCACTGCGACAGGAACTCATCGAAATCCTCAAAATCCTCTGCAACATACTGACGATACACCTGACAGATGGTATCTAAGAAAGGGTCATATGCTCCTACAATCATATCAATAGCGTATTCTCTAGACACGAAAAAAACGCTATCCGACTGCTCCGAATAACGCTTTATTACCTCAAGATTGGCAAGAGAAAAATCATTGTTATAGCAAGCCATAACAATGCTCTTCTCGGCTGATGCGGTCTTTTCGCATGCCTGTTCAATTACCCCGGTAAAAAACTTCTCAAACATCGTCGTCTCCCCCAAGACTCTAGTGCTTTTTCAATTAGTATGCCTTGCCCCAGTATACTAGCTTATGTGCAGGTTTGCCGCAGCAAACACATACATCAGAAATCTGTTCCTGATCATCAAATGGCATACAACGGCTTGTCACACCTGTATCTTCTTTAATCTTAAGCTCACACTCTAAGCCTTCGCACCACATACCACGGATAAAGCCTGTTTTTGTTTCCGCTTTCTGTACAAATTCTGCATAGCTATGTGCATCACAAATGTGATTATTTAAGAATTCTTTTGCTCTTGCAAGCATATCTGCCTGCATGGTGTCTAAGATTTCAGCAAGCTTAGCATTTAATTCATCTAACGCTACAACTGTCTTTTCTCTTGTATCACGACGAACTACTACACACTGATTCTGCTCGATATCCTTTGGTCCAAGCTCTACACGAACTGGAATTCCCTGAATCTCCTGCTCCGCAAATTTCCATCCTGGGCTCTTGTCCGTAGCATCGATTTTTACGCGGAAGTCTTTCGCAAGAGCATCACGCACATCATATGCTTTATCAAGAACGCCCTCCTTCTTCTGCTGAATTGGAACTACCATTACCTGAGTTGGAGCAACTCTTGGTGGAAGAACAAGACCCGAATCATCACCATGTACCATGATGATTGCACCAATCAAACGAGTAGACATACCCCATGAGGTCTCATGGCAGTACTGTAATTTATTTTCTTTATCTGTGTACTGGATACCAAATGCTCTCGCAAATCCATCACCGAAGTTGTGTGATGTACCAGACTGTAACGCCTTACCATCGTGCATCAGTGCTTCGATTGTGTAAGTAGCTTCTGCACCAGCGAATTTTTCTTTATCTGTCTTACGACCTTTTACTACAGGAATTGCAAGCACTTCTTCTAAGAAATCTGCGTAAAGATTTAACATCTGTACAGTTCTGGCTTCTGCCTCTTCTGCAGTTGCATGTACAGTGTGTCCTTCCTGCCATAAGAACTCAGAAGAACGAAGGAAAGGTCTTGTTGTCTTTTCCCAGCGTACTACCGAGCACCACTGATTGTATACCTTTGGTAAATCACGGTGTGACTGCACGATGTTTGCAAAAAGCTCACAGAATAATGTCTCTGATGTAGGTCTTACACAAAGACGCTCCTGAAGCTCTTCTAATCCACCATGTGTTACCCAGGCAACCTCTGGCGCAAAGCCTTCTACATGATCCTTCTCCTTCTGAAGCAGGCTTTCTGGAATGAACATTGGCATGTACACATTCTCTACACCTGTCTCTTTAAATCTTGCATCTAACTGTTTCTGAATATTTTCCCAAATTGCATAACCATTTGGCTTAAAAATCATACATCCTTTTACAGATGAATAATCCATAAGTTCTGCTTTCTTAACAACGTCTGTATACCATTGTGCGAAGTCCTCTTCCATGGAAGTAATGGCTTCTACTAATTTCTTGTCGTTTGCCATAACAAATCTCCTCTAATTTAAAGATAGTATATCAATTTATAATAGTCCATTTACGCCTGAATTGTCAAGAATTTCGTGGGCTTGTAGTGCGTTGGCTTGTGGTGCTTGGGCTTGTAGTGCTTGGGCTTGTAGTTACATCCGGCACAGCGCATATCACGGGATTTGTGATTTCATCCGACGCCAAGCATATCACGAGATTTGTGATTTCATCCGACGCCAAGCATATCACGAGATTTGTGGGCGTAGGCGAAACTTCCATACTCTCAGCGCCCACACCACTCCTGAAAATGATAATTCTTAATCCATTTTATAACTTGCATTGGGCGTATGGAAAAAAACCCTACCCCCACGCCCACTCTTTTTCAAAATTGTGGGCGATACAGACAGATTATCTCACCATCGCCCAATCCGTCAGCAAATTCCTCGCAAAATGACCTTTTGGCATCAAAATTGGGCGTGGAGAGAAAATTTTTTCTCTCTACGCCCAAATCAATAGCCTTTCACCACATCCATCCAAGAATCCATTCAGAAATCCCTCCAGGAATCCTTTCAGAAATCCATGCAAGAATCTATCCAAAATGAAAGCCTTCAAACCCGCGTCCCTTGGGCTGAATGGAGAAATCCATTCTTTTACCTGTTGTAGGATGCGTAAATTCTAAGCGATAGGAGCAAAGCGCGAGCTGTGATTTCTCCTTCTTGCCGCTTCTTCCTGATTGAGCCACCTCATCTTCATACGCTGTCATCCTACCATATTTCTCATCCCCTATAAGCGGACAGCCCATATGTGCCATCTGCACTCGAATCTGATGCTGGCGACCGGTGTGGAGCTTGATATCAAATAAAACAGCGATATCGCAAGCCTGCATGTCACCTTGAGATTCTTCCCCCTGCTGTGACAGAAGCGCTTTTCGCCCTAGCACCTTATGTTCTAGCTTTTTACACTCTGGCGCTTTTCGCTCTAGCACCTTATGTTCTAGCGTTTTACACTCTAGCGCTTTTCGCTCTAGTACCTTGTATTCGAGCACCGCCTTCTTCGCATCCGCGGGCAACTTGCAATCCGCCGGTGCCTCCACGCTCACCACACATTCCGTAACAGAGTTTTTCTCTGACTCAACCGCATTCACAACACTCGTATAATTCGCCTTCTTATCTGTTACCAGATAATCCTCTAACATACCCTCGGCTTCTGCTGGTGCAAAAGCAGACACCGCATAGTAATATTTTCCAATCATATGCTCCTGTATCTGCTTTGACAGCTTCGCTGTCGCTTTTGGGTTCTTCGCAAACACCATGATTCCCTCTACCGGCTGGTCTAAGCGATGCACCACGCCGATGTAGGGCTGCTCTCCTTTTTTTGCTCTATAATTTTTCAACAGACTTTCCATATCCTGCTGTCCAAGGCGCTTCGTCTGCGTCGCCACACCTGCCGGCTTGCGACAGAGGATGATGTCATTATCTTCATATAGGATTTCCAAGTTCATACTTACCCTGCTCCTTCCTATGTACCATTTCACACTTTTTATATTGTGTATCCGATATTACCAAAAATCAAGCAATTTTATGTAAGCAACCTTAGCGGAGCGTTTTTTACGTCATAGGAATTTCCTATGACGCAAAAAAAGGAGATGACCTCAAGCCATCTCCCAGCACTTCTTAAAACTATTCATTCTCAATTCGAATCTGGCAGCACTTCATTGCTTCCAACGCATTTTTGTGGCTTTCTGGCGTTACACCTGCACAACAAGCCGCATCAACAATGATTGGTACTTCTGGCAAAAACGCCTTTGCAATCATCGCATTGGAGATGACACAGATATCTGTGCACAAGCCTACCAATGTAATGCTATCAATATGTTCAATCGCATTCATCATCAGAAGTCTCTCTGGCAGAACCGATGAACCGAATGTAATCTTGTTGATTGCCTCCGTCTTTCTCAGCTCCTCAATTTCCGGGCGAATCTCCCAGCCTTTTGTACCCTTGATGCAATGCTCTACCGGAAGGTTACGTCCTTCCTGTGTGTACTTATAGGTACTTGTATGCGTATCTCTTGTAAAGAGTACCGTTCCCTCAAAATTCTTAATCTTCTCTACTACCTTAGGAACAATTGCAACAGCCTCTGGAGTTCCCAACACTCCATCGATAAAATCATTCTGCATGTCTACGACAACCAATACGTTCTGCATGTGTTTTCTCCTTGTATGGTACATCTTCTATATAGAAGTCTCATTCTCTTAAATAATAGGAGTATTTTGTTCACTTGTCAATTCATAATATCAAATCGCACTCTCTTTATCTTGCATACCCTTACACCTCAAAGCGATATGCTACTTCCCAGAATCGCAAGAAGTTTTGGGCTTTTACTATACCTTAAAGCGGTACCCTACACCCCAGATTGTCTCAATATACTGTGGTTTTGAAGTGTCTACCTCTACCTTCTCACGAATCTTTTTGATATGAACGGTTACTGTGGCGATATCACCGATAGATTCCATATCCCAGATTTCGCGGAACAGCTCTTCCTTGGTGTATACATGGTTTGGATTCTCCGCAAGGAAGGTCAACAGGTCGAATTCCTTGGTGGTAAACTGCTTCTCCTCCCCATTAATCCACACACGTCTTGCTGTCTTATCAATCTTAATACCACGAATTTCAATGATGTCATTTTCCACCGTACTGCTACCTACGAGTCTCTCATAACGAGCCATATGTGCCTTTACTCTGGCAACAAGCTCGCTTGGCGAAAACGGCTTGGTTACATAGTCATCTGCACCAAGTCCAAGTCCACGAATCTTATCGATGTCATCCTTCTTGGCAGATACCATAAGGATTGGTGTGTTTTTCTTCTCGCGAATCTGCTTACAGATTTCGAAGCCGTCAATTCCCGGGAGCATGAGGTCAAGGATAAATAGGTCAAACTCCTCTGCCAACGCTCTTGCCAGTCCTGTCATACCTTCGTTTTCCACTTCTACTTCAAAACCGCTTAATTCCAGATAATCTTTTTCTAAATCTGCAATTGCAATTTCATCTTCTACGATTAATATTCTACTCATTGATAACCTCCTGATATTTACGTATTACAAAATACATAATAGTTCCTGTGTCTTCCTTGCTGGTCGCCCAAATCTTGCCGCCGTGGTCTTCCACGATTTTCTTAACGATGGATAAGCCAATACCGCTTCCGCCTGTTGCAGAATTGCGCGATGCATCTGCGCGATAGAATCGGTCAAAAATGTATGGCAGGTCTTTGGCAGGGATACCGCTTCCGTTATCCTCGATTTCCACCTGGATGAAATCTCCCACATCCTTGATTCGGATATTGACAAATCCATTCTTCTTATTCATATACTTTGCAGAGTTACCTACGATATTATTTACCACTCTTCGAAGCTGTTCCGGGTCTGCGATGATTTCGACATCGCTCTCTGCATAGTTGTAATAAGCCAGCCCGATTCCCTTGTGCTCTAAGTCTAGCCCGAGCTCTTCCACACAATCCGCAAAATAATCTTCGACATTGATTTTTGCAAAGTTGTATGGAATACGGTTTGTATCAATCTTGGAATATAGTGTCAGCTCATTGATCAGCGTGTCCATCTCACTTGCCTTGCTATAAATGGTTCGCACATACTTATCGACCTTTTCCGGTGTATTCGCTACTCCGTCCAAAATTCCTTCTGCATAACCTTTTACCGCAGTAATTGGTGTCTTAAGGTCGTGCGCAATGTTACTGATTAGCACCTTACTCTCCGATTCGTTATGAATCTTCTCCTCCGCATTCTCCTTCAGCCTTCGGCGCATTTCTTCAAAGCTGACGCAAAGCGCATTTATTTCTCCAGGAGAGCCATCGGTCTCCACCTGAAAGTCCAGATTGCCTTCCTTAATATTGTCTGCTGCACTCTGTAGCTTGCGAATTGGTGTGATGATGCTTCGATATATCCAAAGCGTCAAAAAGCCTGCCGTCAACAGCAAAATCAAGATAACCGCAAACAGGATATCAAAAAACAGATTTCGCGTCTCCACGCTGACTGCTACTCCCTCCACAATTGCATGCATCTGCACGCGAAAGAAAAATCCGGATATCAGCGCAGCCAATATAATCGGCATAAAGATAATAATACAAAATGCAATTAATAGTTTTGATCTAAGCTTCATACAAAAATCCTCTGTGAATTTTTTCAGAACAAAGAATCTCGCTTGCGAGATTCTCCGCGCCCGAGCGGTATTGCGCAGCAATTTAATTCCTCTCCGCGAGGTGCGTATCCTTAGCGGAGCGTTTTTACGTCATAGGACTTTCCTATGACGTAAAAACTCGAGGAATTAGGCATTCCTCGAGTTCATTATAACATATCCCTATTGCAATTCGTATGAAAATTCTATAAATTCTTATAAACTTTTAATGCATCAGCCTTGTCTGTCTTTTCCCATGGAAGGTTGATATCTGTTCTTCCGAAGTGACCATAAGCTGCTGTTCCACGATAAATTGGACGTCTTAAATCAAGCATCTTGATGATTCCTGCTGGACGAAGGTCGAATTCCTTACGAACGATTTCAACCAACTTCTCATCAGAAAGTACGCCTGTGCCAAATGTGTCAACCATGATAGAGGTTGGCTGTGCTACGCCGATTGCATATGATAACTGAATCTCACATCTTTTTGCAAGCCCGGCTGCTACGATATTCTTTGCAACATATCTTGCTGCATAAGCTGCTGAACGGTCAACCTTGGTACAGTCCTTTCCTGAGAACGCGCCACCACCATGACGAGCCATTCCGCCATAG
>CAYPAM010000029.1:11869-13529 GCA_964408715.1 uncultured Lachnobacterium sp. | reverse complement strand
ATAACAAAAGCGGTAAAGGTTAATAACAAATCCTTTACCGCTTTATTTCTTTGGAAACTCTTTTCGCACATCACTAATGCCTGTGATGTAATTCATATCCACATCATAAAACTTTGCTAAATCAATCACACACTCCAAAGGTATTCTAACCTTGCCTTTTTCATAATCTGAATAGGTTGTCTGTGCAACGTGGATTGCTTTTGCGACTTCTGTTTGGTTGTAATCATTATCTTCTCTTAATGCTCTGATACGTTCTAAATGCTTCATAAAACCACCTCTGCAATATTTTACTGTATATGAATATGATTGTTGATTTTTAACGGAATATCCGTTAAAATATTATTTATACAAAAGAGAAAGGGGGTATATACATATGTTTTTCTTTTTAATTATGGTGGTATTGGGCATAGGTTTCTTAGGCTTTGCTTTTTATATCAATGGAAAAGCACATCATCACAATGACGGTAGTGGCGGTGGACAGATTATGGTTGGGTGGTTTTTGATGTTCCTTGCTGTTGTTGCAATTGTCTCTCAATTTATATACTAGGAGGCTGAATATGAGCGGATTTCGATTTGAACAGTTAAGAAAAGACTTAATTGATTATTATGGCTCTGCAATGTTTATGGGGTTTGGTTCTGCAATAGTAGATATGTCAGATGTGGAACGGGCCACAGAAGAACAGTTGTTGGAGATTGCGGAAAGAGAGAACTTTGACTTACGCAAGTATGTAATTCATTAAAGCAAAGAGGAGATTATGCAATGAAAAAATTATTATCTATATTATTGGTGGTAATTTTATGTTTGTGTTGTGTTGCGTGCGGTAGTTCACCAAACGAAAAATTACCAAGTAATAATTCATCATCAAGTGGTAATTCATCAAGCAATAGTTCGTCATCAAGTAGTAATTCATCAAGCAACAAAGAATATAGTACTTGTCAAATATGCGGTGGAAAAATGAAATGTAAAGTCTGTGGAAAGAGTGGAATGTATTGTGAAAATTCAACAACAGGCTATGGAACAAATCATTATTGTAACGACCACTGCTACATTATTTGGGAATAGACAATTTTACTATGCAGAAAAAGCAACAGGACATATGCCTGTTGCTTTTTTACTGTGTAATAACTTGATGTGTGGTGTATTGCAAAACGTTTGGTTTGTTTTTCATTCCTATGTATCTTCTGACTGTACTAGCACTTTTTGTTGAACGATACACTATTTTTGGTGGGTCATTCAACCACCACATTTTGTAGATATCTAAAATCCCACCACATTATATCGCTTCTTCAAGAAAATAACCTTACCTATGCGTTTATTATAACATAATATGGCAATTTCTACCAACAACTTTCTCCTGATAGTCTTGTTCTCCCGATACCATATAAATATTATCATATTGTTTTTCTGTAAGTCTGATAACTCTCACTACCCCAGTCTTCGGAGCAACCACATTGATTCTTCTGTAATGCTTTTCTGACGCTTTACGATTAGGAGCAATTCGGAGATATCCATCTTTCTGCAGAAACTTCCTAAGTTTTGTATATTCTGTTTAGTCCCCCATTTATTCGTTGGACTAAGTATTACTAATAATCTCATTCTGTAATTCCTTCCATACTTTCAATTGGCAAAACTGTCGGCAATAATAATTTCTCATCTAAT
>CAYPAM010000029.1:0-11769 GCA_964408715.1 uncultured Lachnobacterium sp. | reverse complement strand
GTCTTCAATTGGAATTAACACCACACCTTTCTCTGTTGTCACCTCAAGCTGTCCTTCTTTAATATGAATTTCTGCTGCATTGCTAATTTCTAATGTTCTGTATCCCATAATATCCACCTCCAAAACACTTCCATACTTTCACATATAAAAGAGAGCCAACCAAAAGTTAGCACTTTTGAATGACTCTCATAGCATATACCAATTTCTCTTTTTATTTCTTCTGAATACTATATCCAAACTTCCCTAACTTCTCACCCATCGCAAAGTATTCTCCGTGAGAGTACATCACAAGCCCAAGCTCATTAATCAGGAATTTGCCAGTTTCATTCATGTGTGCCTCATCCACAGTAACACTTACCACCTCTGCGATAAACATATGATGCGAGCCAAGCTCCTTCTTCTCTACCACTCGACACGCAATGTTCACCGGACTCTCTGCGATTGCAGGCACGTTTACACCTTCCACAACAAATGGGGTAAGCTGCATCTCGTTGAATTTGTCTACATCTCTTCCACTTACAACTCCACAATAGTCACAAGCTTTCACCAAATCCTCGGTGGTAAGATTGATGACGAACTCTCCAGTCTCCTCTATCATATGATACGAATAACGCTCCGGCCTTACGGATATCGACACCATCGGCGGATTCGTACAAATAGTTCCCGCCCATGCAACTGTAATAATATTCGCATTTCCATCTTTATCTGCAACAGACACCATAACTGCCGGCACAGGGTTTAACATGTTTCCAGCTTTCCAGGTTTGTTTTCCCATTTATTAATTCTCCATTTAATTTCTTATTTCATTAGTAATAAGCTAGAGCAAGCCAGCCTTTTCCATCTCAGCTTTAAGCTTTACCGCATTCTGCTCTTCCATTTCTGTAAGCGGCATACGGAGCGCTCTGGTATTGTATCCTAAGAAGGTCAGTGCCTTCTTGACAGGGATTGGATTCACCTCTGAAAATAACGCATGCGCCACATCCAGATACTGTAGTTGCAATTCTGCAGCACGTCTGACATTGCCATTTAAGTATTCTATAACCATATCGTGCGTATCCTGCGGTGCAATATTGGACAAGACAGAGATTACGCCGGCTCCACCCAAGGACAGAATCGGTACAATCTGATCATCATTTCCAGAATATACATCCAGATGTCCTTTTGCCTTTTTTATCAGATCCGCTACCTGTGTAATACTTCCACAGGCCTCCTTGACCCCCACAATATTCGTAAAGTCTTTTCCAAGTCTCGCCGCTGTATCCGGCATCAGATTAACGCCTGTTCGCGTTGGCACATTATACATGATGATAGGTAGTTCAACTGCCTCTGCTACCATTTTGTAATGCTCATAAAGACCATTTTGTGTCGCCTTGTTATAATAAGGCGTAACCACAAGAAGACCGTCTGCACCCAAGTCCTGACACTTCTTTGAAAATGCCACCACATTCTCTGTGCAGTTTCCACCGCTACCAGCAATCACCGGGATTCGTCCTGCCACCACCTTGATTGCATGAGCAATCACAGACAAGCGTTCCTCTTCGGTCATCGTCACAGGCTCTCCTGTTGTACCACACATAATAATCGCATCGGTATGATTTGCAATCTGAAATTCAAGAAGCCGCGTTAGTTCTTCATAATTTACACTTTTATCTTCATGAAATGGAGTAACCTGCGCTACTCCCGCACCTTTAAATAGTGACATATACGACACCTCTATAATCTGATATTTGGGTTCTCCCTGATAATCTCAGCAATTAATTCTCTTTCGTCCATATGATGCTTTACACCCTTTATCTCCTGGTAGTCTTCATGACCTTTTCCAGCCAATACCACGATATCGCCGTCCTGAGCATGCTCCATGCAATATTTGATAGCTTCCTTTCGGTCTGGAACAGTAACGTATGCTCCATCGGCTTTTTTCACACCTTCGATAATGTCTGCGATGATATCCATCGGCTCCTCGTCACGTGGATTGTCCGATGAAATCACCGTCAAATCTGCAAGCCTTGAAGATACCTCACCCATCTCAAAACGTCTGGATTTGGAACGATTTCCCCCACATCCGAACAGGCACACGAGTCTCGCCGGATGGTATTCCTTTAGAGTTGTAAGAAGACTCTCTAAGGACATAGCATTATGCGCATAATCTATCATCAGCGTATATCGCTTTGTTACAGGCACAATTTCGATACGTCCCTTGACACTTACGTGTTTCAATGCTTCCTTGATCGCCTCTTCTTCTACACCAAAATGATGGCAAATCGCAATCGCGGTCAGTGAATTATACACGCTAAAAGCACCCGGTACATTGACTTCCACATCCATATTCACAAGGCCCTTGGTCTGGTATTGTACACCTAAAGCGCCGTGCTCCTTTAATAGCTTAACATTGGTAGCGCAGATATCATTCTGCTTACCATAACCGAAGGTCTCCACCTCGCAGGTGTGATTCTTCATGATGCCCTCGATATGCTCGCTGTCACCATTGAAAATCCCCAGCTTACACTGCTGAAACAGAAGGCTCTTGCAATGCATATAGTCATCGAAATCCTTATGCTCATTGGTGCCGATATGATCTGGCTCTAAGTTCGTAAATACCCCAATATCGAAGGTAAATCCCGCCACTCTATGAAGCATAAGTGCCTGGGAAGACACCTCCATCACAACCGCATCAAGACCCGCATCCACCATTTTGCGGAAGTTCTCCTGCACCACATAGGATTCTGGTGTTGTATTCACGGATGGAATGTGTTCTTCTCCAATAATGGATTCAATCGTTCCGATTAACCCAGTCTTAATTCCCGCAGACTCAAGAATGGATTTTACCAGATATGTAGTGGTTGTTTTTCCTTTTGTACCTGTAATACCGATTGTCTTAAGCTTCTCTGCCGGATAATCAAAATACGCTGCTGCCAGATATGCCAATGCCTTTCTGCTGTTTTCCACCTTGATATAGGTCACGCCATCTACAAACTCTACGTCCTTTTCTACTACAACGGCTGTCGCGCCCTTTGCAATTACATCCGGAATAAAGTCATGTGCATCTCTTACCGTTCCAGAGATACATACGAAGATGGAACCATCTACTACTTTTCTTGAATCATATACCAGAGTTGTGATTTCTGTATCCAAGCTTCCTGCTAATAATGTATATTCCAGTTTTTCAACTAATCGTTTAATCTGCATCTTTTTATCCCCTTATCCATTATATTCGCCACTGAACACCTCGGTAGCTGGTCCAGTCATAAATACATGATTTGATTCTTCATCCCATTCGATAACAAGGTCTCCGCCAAGCAGATGTACCAGCACCTTACGCTCGGTCAATCCGTTCAAAATACAAGCTACAACGGTGGCACAGGTACCTGTTCCACAAGCCCATGTCTCTGCTGAGCCACGTTCCCACACGCGCATATAGGCTTCTGTCGGCGATACCACTTTGACGAACTCTGTATTCGTTCTCTTTGGAAAACGCTCATGCTTCTCAAAGAGTGGACCGTATTGCTCCAATGGAAAGCCCTTGACATCATCCACAAAAACAACTGCGTGTGGATTTCCCATAGATACGCAGGTCATCCTCCATTCTTTGTCGCCAACCACGATTGGCTCGTTGATAGCCATGTCACCATCTGCCACAACCGGAATCTTAGCTGGAGCAAAGATTGGCTCACCCATGTCTACACGTACCGTAGCTACCTTGCCGTTCTCTACGTTCAGCGTCAGATACTTAATTCCGGCACCTGTTTCCACTGCTACCTCGGTCTTGTCTGTCAAGCCGTGGTCATAGACATACTTTCCAACACAGCGCACCCCATTTCCGCACATCTCCGCTTCCGAGCCGTCCGCATTATAGATATGCATGGTAAAATCCGCAATCTCAGATGGTCCAATCGTAATCAAACCATCCGAGCCAATTCCAAAATGATGGTCACTTACTTTGATTGACATCTCTGCCGGATTCTCCAATGTCTCCTCGAACAGATTCACATATATATATCCATTTCCACATCCATGTAATTTTGTAAACTTCATTAATTTTGCCTCTCTGTTAATTTTTTCATCAGCGCCGGAATGAGCTGCTTCTTACGAGATACCATCCCATCTACCACGATGCTGTTATGGTCTTCTGCAGAATATACAAATGCTTCCTTCAACAATTCTTCGGCATCTTCTCCGCAGTATACCAAGGTTGATGATTCCGTCATGATATCCGTAAGCATCACCAGAATCATATCCACCTTCTTCTCCAACTGCATAGTTGGAAGCAGGTTCTCAATTCTCGCATGAACCTTATCCAGCTCTGACTGTCCCATCGCACTTACCTGAGCAACGCCAAAAGCGAAATCATTAAAATGGAATATTTTAAAATCTTGATTTAATATTTCCTCTTCTGTCTTCATTTCAAAGTCGCTGCCTGCTTCAAACATCTCATGTGCCAGATTCTCAATGTCGACATTTGCGATTGCCGCCAATGTCTTTGCCGCCTTTACGTCCATATCGGTACAGGTTGGTGAGCGGAACATCAGAGTGTCCGAAATAATCGCCGCACATAGCAGGCCTGCAATTGTTGCCGAAACCTCTACACCTTTTTCCTGATACATCTGATAGATAATCGTAGACGTACATCCTAAAGGCTGATTGCGGAAATATACTGGTGACATCGTTTCCAGCGAACCCAATCTATGATGGTCAATAATCTCAAGGATTTCTGCCTCATCAATATTATTTACCGCCTGAGACTTTTCATTATGGTCTACCAGAATCACCTGTTTCTTCTGACTATCCAACAGATTTCTACGGGAGAAAATCCCCACATAATTCTGATTCTCGTCTAAAAGTGGAAATGCACGATACCGAATCTTCGCCGTTGTCTCTCGTACTTCATCCACATAATCGTCCAATTCAAAGCATACAATATTATCCTTGGTCATAAAGAATTTGATTGGCATACTCTGATTAATCAGTCTTGCAACTGTATAGGAATCATATGGGCTACTGATGATTACAACTTCTCTTTTGACTGCGGCAGTCATAACCCTCGCGCTAATCGCCTGTCCATTGGTGATAATCAGACAGCTACAGCCTTCTTCAATACAAGTAAGCTGTGTCTCCTCATTGTCGCCTACAATAACCAGATCATCCATTTCCATCACACCGCGTGTAACTTCTGCGGAGCCTGTCGCCACAATGACTTTGCCTCTTACGAAGTAACCATGTTCATTCCCTGTAATGACAGTTCCGGCTAACGTTTCCACGATATTCCTGTACTGTGTTCTGGCGATTGACAATGCTGCACTATCATACACATCCATATAAGATTTGGCAATATCACCTGTAACAATGATTCCCTCTAGCTTGTTCTTTTCATTGACAACAGGGAGTGTAACAACCTTCAGCTCGTTCATCAGCTCCCATGCCTTTTTCATGGAAATCTGCCCACTTACCCCCATTGTTTTGCTGTACGAGATATCCTTAAGCTGTGTTCCCACATCCGAGATGTACTCTGGCTCCTCCACCTTGAAGCGTTTCAATACATAGGCAGTTTCTGCATTCACCTCGCCTGCTCTCTTTGGAATATACTTATAATCACTATCAATTGTATTCTTGAGATTCGCATACGTAATTGCCGCACAGATGGAATCTGTATCCGGATTTTTATGTCCAACTACCCATACCTGTTTTCTGCTCATATATTTTCCCTTCTTATACTAGCATAAAGAATTCCCATAAAGTAAAAAGGGACTGTCGAATTTATCGGCAGTCCCTAAGCTTCTATTAAACTAACTAAAATTAGAAAATGCCTAACAACTGGAAAACGCCCAATTCATAAAGTGCAAATGCTGTAAGTCCTAACATATTAATAACCATTAAAACAATAATCGCAATTGCGCATTTTTTAATAGAAGAAACCTTCATATCTACTTCATCAATTCTCTCCACCTTATCGAGCTTGTCTTCCATGCTCTTGAACAAGTCAGAAATATTACGATAGCACTTTACGTTTTCTGAGTGCACCTTGTCCGACAGTTCTGACTTAATGGTATCAAGCTGAGGCGTTACTGTTGCAAGTAATTCCTTGAGCTCGTTCAATTCTGCAAGCTGCTTCTCGCTAAGCTCACGATTCTCGCTCAATTCCTTGCCTACATTTTCATGAATAGAAGTTTCGATTTCGTCCATTTTTGCAGATACCTTGTCAATCAGGCTTCCAATCTGCTTGGTCATCTCTTCTGTAATTCCATCGGCTTTTCTCTGGCGTTCTGAAAGAATATATTCCAGTTCTTTTGCCTTGCCTTCTCTTTCATCTACAATATGCTGAAGCTCCGCAACCTTTGATTCCTTTGAAAGAAGTAAATCCTGAAGCTGCTGTGCTTTCTCACGGAACTCATCAATCTGATTTAATAAATAATCTTCTCTTCCCACTTCTCTATCTGTCCTTTCACGCTTAATGGTACGGTCGATTGCTATGGGCCCTACCGGCACATCGGCATCTGAAATGGTGGAATTTCTCACCCATTCATCCGCACTAGAAGCATTTGAAGTTGTCTTTATCGTCTGCGTTGCTGCTTTGTGAACCGTTCGAGTCGTTCTCTTCGGCTCAGCCACGCCTCGCAGTCGCCTTGCAATTGTCCCCAACAAGCCCGCCACAAGCGTTTCCTCCCTAGTTTTACTCATTATGAATAATTGTACCATTTAGACATGCTTTTTGCAACTATTCCAACAAAAAAGAGCCACTGAAAAATATTTGACGCAGATATTGGCCTATCTGTGTCTTGTCTTATTTCTTGATCATTGTTCTCGCATCGCCGGTTCTGGTAATGTAGATTTCGTTATCCGTCTTTATGTAACCGGACAATTGCTCATATGCGTCATCCCCAGCCTTTTTGATGCACGGAAGCGAATTAATCTCCGTCTCAAGTTCTTTAATATACTCCATAAGTTCATCAAAATCCGGTGTTTCACCGAACATCATATTCCGCATACTCACATAGTCTTGTTTTAATGCAGTACAGATCATAATAATGTCTGGAATATCTGTCAGGCATCGGCAAATTCTCCGGACGATTAGCTTCGTGATGCAGAATGGTTGCTTTTTCCCAAAAGGTTCTCTCTGATGCTGCCGTGAGTATCTGAGAGCCAATCTGTGAGAATACTTTCGGATAACATTCAGCAACATATGCGGAAATGGTTTTCTCGCGAGCCGGTGTCCACGCTGCCAGAGCACCAATTTCAAGACGAATCACCTGCAGAATCGATGAGGTTTCAAAAATTCGAGGATATTTGAAACAGATTGTCTGTGGATCCTCCGGGAGAATATATAGGCTTGCCGGCTTACCAATCACTTCGGACATATCAGCCTTCAGTGTAGGCAAGAGAATCTCAGCAAGAAATACTTCTGCACGCTGATTTGCTTCCTTGTTGAAGGCATCCTGCTTCGTATTAGAGCGTTCTTCCCACGGCTCATTTATTCCGTAATCAAGTACGCGCCAGTCGAGGATAAGGTCGATGTCTTCCGAAAATCTATGAATGAGGTCATAACACTTAGACAGACTCGTACCACCTTTGAAAATAAAGGCATCTTTCCATTTACACTGATGGAACAGATAATCAAGGGTGAGACACACCCAAAAATCTTTTTCAACGATGGACTCGTGGAGTCCCATTTTCTGTGCTGTGTTACGGAAGATGATTCTCAATTGATCATCAGATTGTTTTGCAAAATTATACATATCCTACTCCTTAGTGACTAAGCACATATTTTCTTTACTATATCGTAAACCCACATAGTAGACTGCTGTGCTTCCTGAATAAGCTTCTCGCGATCCTCTTCGGTGAGCTGTCTCTGCAGAATCTTTATGTGTTTTTCAGTAACATTTCCTTTGCCCAAGGTTTTTAGCGCTTGGATAACCATAGCAGTCTTATAGGACATACCTGAGATTTCACGGTTGTTTCTGTGCTTGAATTCCAAACCGATATTGCCAATTTGAAATTGATGGTAGGGACCATCACTGATGTACGACCAACACGCAGGAACTTGAGTAGACAATCCTAATTGATTTAGCGCTGTGTCTCCGCTTGGTGCAATGGTCCAGTTAAACTTACGAGCAAGAGCAAGCGCAACCTGATGCGGAGCCGGTGCTTCGTATTCCTCAATTAACTCACTGTACTGTGCTCGGTAATAAACACCACGCATTACTTTCTGAATTTTGCCGTTCTTCTCCAATCGTAAGAGAGCTTGGCGAACGGTATTGTAATCACCTATATCAAGAAAATCGGCTGCAACAAAAACACTGTCGTGATTGGAATTTATAATTTTATCGTAGATTAATTTCAAACTGCTATCTTCATGCATAGGATTTAAACCTCCTTTTGTCGCAAATATTGTATAACTTTTGCGACAAAAAATCAAGTGCTTATAAATATCTTCTCCGGATCGGGGGAAAATATTCGTGAAACCTCTGCAATTTTTGTAGCATTTCTTATGCAACTTTTGCGACAAAACAATCTCAGGACTTCTAACAGCACATCTCTTGCATTATCGAATTCATAACGCATATCCTGCGAAGGTGGCAGATAACGCTAAAATTAAAGTCAGTATAACGCAAATAATCTTTCTCATAGTTTGTTCACTTTCTCCTTCATCTGTCGAGCCGATATAAGAATGCACGTAAGAACCAAAAGCTTATCGTTAAAGATGCAGCCGCCAAGCTCGATGTGTCTCCGTCCACTTTAGGTGCTTGGGAGTCTGAACGAAAGACTCCTTCCATAGAAAGCTTAGAAGCCATGGCAGATTTATATCAAGTTACAACCGATTATCTGCTCGGCAGGGGGGATGCGAACACAGCAACTTCTCTCCCATTGCCTGAGGAACTCCTAAAGATCTATCACGGAAAATCTATATGGTCATCAGACTATGGTTGGGTTTTGGTAGACTCAGTTAGAAATGTGCTCGGCAACCATTCCGAGGTATGGCTTGAGCCAATCTCACACGATGCAGATCTTAGAGAAGAACTCAGAGGTTGGTATCGAGTTTGTGAACGTTGGGTAGAAAATGATTATGGTACGCGTTTCCCAATTGATACATACGGTGCCAAATGGTTAGCATTCATTCTAAAATAAAAAGAAACAGCCTGTTCCGGTTCAAAGAGCCGAAGCAGGCTGTTCGTTTATTTCTTGCCAAAGAGCTTACCAAAGATTCCTTTTGGTTTTGGCAGTCCCAAATAGTTATTCAAATCTGCCATCAATTCATCACAGGATTGATATCTTTCAGCAGGATTCAGTTGAGTACATTTTGAGATAATGTATTCCAATCCTTTAGGAAGATTGGGATTGACCAAACAAATCGGTTTTATCTCATACGGCGGCTCAGTAGGATTTATTCCAGTCACAAGTCGAAACATGGTCATACCCAAGCCAAAAATGTCGGTTCGAGCATCAGTCTGACTACCTCCAAACTGTTCTGGAGCAGCATAGCCTTTTGTTCCAAGACAACAAGTGTCACTGCTCTGATTTGGTTTATAGGAACGCATAATTCCAAAATCAATGAACTTAATAGTTCCGTCTGGTTTCAAGATTACGTTTGCCGGTTTCATATCTCTATATATAAGAGGTGGGTTTTGTGAATGAAGATAACCCAGTGCACTACACATTTGCTTACTCCATTCGATAACCTTATCAGCAGGTTGAGCTCCATATATTCTTACAATTGTCTCCAGAGTTTCACCTTCGATATAATCTCTTACAATATAGATGCTATCTTCATCCTCAATGATATCAACAACCTTTGGGATCGTTGGATGATTCAGTTTTTGCATCATGTACGGTTCTGTAAGAATGTTCTCTCTTATTGCGGGGCTGTAATGACGGTTCTTCTTGTCACACACCTTCATAGCCCAAGTTTTATTAACACGAACATCTTTAACAAGATATGTGGTGTAAAAGCCACCTCGTCCTATTAGCTTAAGAAATTCGTATTTGCCATCAATTGTTTTTCCAATATACTTATCCGCAGGCTTCTCTACCACCTCACACTGAGGCTTGGTTTTGTTTTCAACAAGTGGCAATAGCACCTCTGTAATCAGTTGTTTGCTCAACAAGAATCTATTCTCGCTAAACGGGTTGATAATTACAGGCTTATCCATTTGTACGAGTTTAGGCAAATAATCCTGAGGGTAGAACCTGATGATAGATGCACTCGGTCCTTTATTTACTTCCTCATTCGAGGTAAACATCGGAACAAACTCAACACCGCTTTCAGGTGTCAATGTCAAAATACGCATCTTAACATCTTTAGTAGGTTGCAGCGTATCTCCTGCTTTCAGTTTTGTAGGATCTACAGAACCGAGCATCGCTTCCAAATCTATTTCTACCGGGAAATATAACGGTGCATCTGACAGTGCAGCTATTATAAGCTTTAAGGACACTTCATCCTTATGATCAGACTTTGCAAACGTGGCCATTCCTGCTTCCAAAAACACTAAAGCTTTTGCATCTGGATCTCCAGCAGACTGGGTGTTATAATCGTGCTTGTCAAATATAATTCTTTCCGCCATGGCAAAATTGATTTCATCGTTGGTTGCAAGCTGATATTTCTTTCCTGGCTGAATTTTCGCACCATTCAGCCAAGTACCGTTGGTAGAGAAATTGTCGCGTAAGAACCACATATCCTTTTCATAAAGGAATGTAGCCTGACGACGAGCAACAGTAGATTTGCCCTCCAACAACAAATCACATATTTTGTCTCGACCAACCTCTACGACATCCTTTTGGAATTGAACTGTCTTGCCGGAACTCTTAATAGTTAGTCTCAATATATCAGAATAGAGAACTGTAGTAATATTAGGATCCAACATAACATATTCTGAATTTTCTGTTATGCTATCATCGCTTAATACTGAGGTCTCCTCATCAATTGGTGTAACTTCACGGAGGAATGGTCCCATATCCTCTCCTGAAAAGAAATTCTTAAAATAGTCAACCACTTTCTCAAATTGATCTTGTGGGGGGGCTGCACAGTAAAATGTAGTCCCATCCTCAAAATCACAGTAAAACGACTCTGTTACACAAAAACCAAAAGCACCATGCTCAATTTTGGATATGGTTGTATCATTCGTTTTCCATGTGGAAAAATCGATCTTTTCTAAGAAGAGGAATAACTTTCTCTTTTCCTGCTCATCCAATGGCTTATTTTTCTCATCAAAATAGCCATCAGGGAATTTCATCCAACCGTCTCTGCTTCCATTAATTTTTCTATATAGTCTGATGCAGTCTTCTTCAACAGCAATTGTATATATGGGCAAATCTCCCCAAGATACTTTAACTTTTCGTATTTCTTTTACCTTTTTGTCTCCCCAGACATATCTTGAAAGATCGTGGCTTTTGCGGTTTTTCATATTAGTATCCATCGTTACCTCCTGTGGTGGCAATAATGTAGTGGTGTGCATTACTTTGGCACACTTTGAGCATACATATTTAGTTCCACCGGTATACTGTTCGTTAACAACATAATCATGCTCAGCGTTTTCACAATCAAGGAATCTGCTATCATTCTGATCACACATTTCTCGAATCACCATTGTTGCAATGGTGTTCATTCCGGAATTAGTTGGGTGAGAGCCATCTATAGAATCATATGCCATTTTATATGCGTACAAATCTATCACTCGGCATCCGTTACGGCTCGCAGCATCACGAATAATTTCATTATATTCTTCAATGTGAGTGCCGGCATATTTATGTGGAAACTTGAAATTTGGGCGTTTTGAGATATAT
>CAYPAM010000028.1:0-13900 GCA_964408715.1 uncultured Lachnobacterium sp. | reverse complement strand
AGCCAGACGGAATCTGAATCTGAATCAGTAAGCCAGACAGAATCTGAATCAGAATTAGTAAGTCAGACAGAATCTGAATCAGAATCAGTAAGCCAGACGGATTCAGAATCTGCGACAGAGTCAGATTCAACTAGTGAGTCAACAAGTGAATCAACATCAGAAAGTGCATCAACAAGTGATGAAGCAACTACAAGCGAAACACCAGATGTTAATGTCACAATTGACGATAATGATGTTCCACTTGGTGTATTAGATGATGACGACACCGAAGATACAGAAGTGATCGATGATGAAGACACACCATTAGCGCCAGGAAACACATCGAACAAGAATGGTCTTATTGGATGGGCTGTGGCTGCAGTAGCAGGTGTTGCGGGTGCAACAGGATTCGCACTCTTCGGAAAGAAGAAAAAAGATACCAAAGAAGATAAATAGTAAAATATTCTAGACAAAACAGGTATTATAGAGTTAAACTATGGTTAGTGACCACTTTGTTGGTAAAGTGGTCACTAATTTTGTATGTGGGAATGTTTGGGAGCAGGTTTTGAAACAATTAGAAACACAAGAGAAAATCTTTAAGTACAAACTTTTATATACGATACTGATACTAGGAGTGTATCTTTTAGGGAAAAGTCTGCCTCTTTATATGATAGATGTATCTGCATATATCCAGAAGGGAGTAGACGCAGAAAGTCTCCTTGTACAAACAATTAGCGGTGATATGTATCAATGCTCAATATTTGCATTGGGGATATCACCTTTTATGATGTCTTCCATTATTGTTCAGGTGCTATCTGCGTTCCGAAGCTCCGAGACGAAGTCGAAGATTTCACAGGCGAGAATGAATCGCTTAATGCTGAAGTTTACGCTTGTGATTGCGGTTGTTCAAGCGTTGATTCGAGTGCAGCAGCTGCAGTTTCGTGTGGTTGGAGCAGAGCTAATTCTAGCACAGTGCGTTGCAACTGTAGAAATGATTGCAGGTGCAATGATTATTATGTGGCTGTGCACGAGGAATAAACGATATGGTATTGGAGGACAAACAGCACTTATTTTCGTGAATATCCTAGATGGTATTACAGCTACATTATTAGGAAATAAAATAGCAGGACTGGCAATTCCGCTATGTATTTCTATTGTGGTTATGATAATCATGGTGTTTATGGAAAATACAGAGCTTAGAATCCCGGTGCAGAGAATTTCGATTCACAATATCTATGCGGATAAGAATTATCTTGCAATCAAGCTGAATCCGATTGGCGTTATGCCGGCAATGTTTTCGATGGCTTTTTTCATGGTGCCGCAGATGATAATTACAATATTGAGCTGGATTTTTCCAGAGAGTCTGCAAATACTGTGGTGGCAGGAGAATATGACTCTGTCCAAACCGCTTGGTATTGTTGTTTATATTGTGATTCTTTATGTACTGACGATTGGATTCTCCCGAGTATTTATTAATCCACGAGAGATTACGGAACAGTTTCTTAAGAGTGGAGATAGCTTGCAGAATATTCATGCTGGAAATGATACGAGGAAGTATCTTTCACGAGCAGTCACAAGAACCAGCCTGCTTAGTGCGACGGTTATGAGTCTGTGTCTTGGCTTGCCGATGATTCTGCAATTAACAGGGAATATAGAGAATACTTTTACAACACTTCCGTCTTCGGTCATGATGCTTACAGGTATCTGGTGCAATCTATATCGTGAGGTGGAGGCAATTAAGAATTTAGAGGCGTATAAGCCGTTTATTTAGGAGGAACGATGCTTTATTTTATTCCGGCATGGTACCAACAGAATAATTGGTGTGAAAATGAGCAGTACTGGTATGTGCGTCGTGCAAGAACGGAGTTCGATGACACGGTAAAGCATATTCAGCTGTTTCATCGTAGTGGGGCATATCCATTTCAGGTTATGCTTCTTAGCTTTGCGCCGAATTTTAGACATTTTCTGCATAGACAAGGCGTTTTTCATGCGCCGTACTGGTCCTGCTTTGATGCAATTCAAGAGGTCAGAAGAAAGAAAATCAAGATGTTTTCCTTTCATAACTTAAATTGGCCACAGCATATTGAGTTTCAGTATTCACCGTTCGCAATGATTGCACTGCTTCATGGGCAGAAGTATGCACAGGTGGAGTTTGCGGAGGATGGAAACCTAATTCAGGTGGATATATATCAGAATAATAAGTTGCAAAGGCGTAATATCTATGACGACAGGGGCTTCGTATCAAGTACGATTGTGTACGAGGATGAGAAGCCTGTTCATCAGGATTATTTAACAGACAAAGGTGTGTGGAAGCTTCGTTGCTTTTCTGGGGATGGGCATGTTGAAATCAATCCAAAGTGTGCAACATATCTGCTGGAATATCAGGGACAGGAACACACAAGAGGCTTCTCAAGGCATTCCTATATGGATATGGAAGAGGTCATTCACGAGGTGTTTGCAGCATATCTGGAACTAACCAGTGAGCAGGATTTGTTCTGTGTGGCGATGCATGAACTTCATACAAATGTGATGAAATCTGCGCTTGCAGGGAAGAAGAAGATTTTATCCTTTTTCGGGGACAGATATGATATTACAAAGCACCCTGAGGATATCAATATGATAGAGGCTGCGGATTATATTATTACTGATTCGCAGGAAAATCTAAAAAAGACACAGATGGGCTTAAGCCGACCAATCTCGAATATTATAGATATCACACCATTTGATTCGCGTGTGGATTTTGGTATCAGCCAGCAGCTGAATGTTCAGAAGATTATGGTGCCGGTAGATGGTATGGACGATGTGCGTTTTGCGGAATTGATTCGTCAATTGGGCGTATATCTTCCGTCTAATGAGAATGCATGTGTGCATCTGTTCACGAGAGTTGCTGATTATAGTAGAAAGAAGACGCTGTTGGAGAAAACACGTCGAATCTTAAGTGAGGCCGGAATGGAAACAGAATGGGCCGCAGAGGTAAACGAAGCAGTGGTAAGTGAGAATAACTTAGATGCAATTGATGCCGTGCCAGTGAGATTCTTTGTAGAGCAGTGTGTGGATGAACTTTCAGTAAGTAAGTGTATCCGTGAGCAGCGAATTATGGTGGATGTGCGTGATGTGACGGAGCTATATCTAAGAATTACAGGAATCAGTGTAGGAATTCCGCAGATTGTAGCTACAAACACGCAGTTTGTTGAACATGGAAAAAACGGCTTTGTGTTACAGGAGATGGGTGAAATTCCAGAGACGTTAGCCTTTTATCTGGAGTCTCTGACCAATTGGAATGAGGCAATGGTTTATTCTTATGAGATTGGAAAACAATATACAACACAGGTTTTGATTGAAAAATGGAAAGAGGTTATTGATTTTGTTGAACACGATTCGAGTATTACAGCTGGGGAATGAAGCTTGGAGTAATCGTTACCAGCTGCCGGAATATGTACAACTTAATTATGTAGAAGTGTTCGAAAGTGTACCAAGAACGCCATACGATATTGTTTTTATTGATAGAAGGCTTCGCAATAGGGAAGTAGAGCTACTTATGAATGCAACCAAGGCTCATACGCTGTATGTAACAGAGCATACCGAGCTTACGAGTGCGATGGAGACTCTATTTGCGTGCAAATGTGGAAAATACATTCCACAGTCTAAGGTGCAGGATTTCTTATTGCATGAGGTGCGTAATTATTTTGAGAAGCCTTACGGAGAGAAATTTGCCTTCAATAATATGGCGGTTGCACAGGGATTTTCCGGAAGCGTTGTATGGGATGGAAATTATAGTGTTACTCTTGAGGGGGACTTTGGAACTGAGTTAAGCCAAATCGTATATTGGCGCAATAATATCCCGATTTTTGAGGGACAGGCGATTGATTTCTGGCTGGAATATGAGAAGGATGCGAATGTCGAGATTGCACTTTCGATTGTGCAGTTTAAGCAGGGAAGTATTGCGCAGGTACAGCAGAGATGGTTTTTCAAAGAGGAAGAGTTGGATGAGATTGTGACGGTAGATAATCAGCTTGCGACAGGACCTGTCTTTGTGTCGATTATGGCGAAGGGGGCAGGAAGTCTTAAGGTGATTGCGTTGCATGATAGATATTCCAGACGTGGACATGGAGTGTTTCTACCGGGTGGTAAGCGCTATGTGGCATCCAATCGAGAGGAGATATTCTATTACTTTGATCCGGGCGACAGGAAACCACCGCTTAATGTGTACTTCTCAGGATATAAGACAATGCAGGGCTTTGAAGGGTATTATATGATGCGCAAGATGGGATGCCCATTCCTATTGATTGCGGAGCCAAGATTGCATGGTGGAAGCTTCTATATGGGAACCGAAGAATATGAAAAGGCAATGGTGAATATCATTCAAGAGCACATGAAGGAACTTGGATTTTCCAATGAAGAGGTGATGATGTCAGGACTTTCCATGGGAACCTATGGCGCGATGTATTATGGTTGTGATATTCGACCACATGCAATGATTCTTGGTAAGCCACTGGCGAGTATCGGTGATGTGGCAGAGAATGAGAGACTACATCGACCGGGCGGCTTCCCGACATCGCTGGATGTGCTAAAATTCCTGGCTGGCGATATGACAGAAGAGTCTATTGACAAGTTGAATCTTAGATTCTGGAACAAGTTTGATGCGACGAATTGGGGAGCTTCCAAGTTTGTTGTGTCATATATGATAGAAGACGATTATGATATGACGGCGTACAATACTCTGATTTCACATCTGAAGGCAGATGGAGTGCAGGTGTATGGCAAGGGAATTCATGGCAGACATAATGATGCCACCGGTCCAATCGCAAGTTGGTTTAAGTCACAATATGACCAGATTTTGCAGGAAGATTTTGGGAGAAAGGTTACAAAATAATGACAGGAGAAAAGTGGAGCGTTTTTTGGAGTGAATATTCATCGGACACCTATCTGTATGGGTCGAAGATTGTGTTTCACAAAAAAGACGATGTGGAATATGAGAATTTGTTGATGCCGCCAGGCACGATTATCAAACAGTGGTATTCGCAGACGAACTTTCAAAGACAGAAAATTGAGCCGACATTGCCTATCATAGATGGGGAGACGGAGTATCAGATTACGATAAATATTGATACACCTGAGCATGAAAGCTGTCTGGCACGATTAGTTTTCTATGATAAGTATGGTGTAGAAGCAGGAACTATGACATTACGGGATAGAGTGACTAGTTTTCGGTGTCCTCTGAAAACATATAGTTACAGACTTCAGCTAATTAACGGCGGAGTTACGAAGTTACACTTTCATTCTGTGGTAATTCAGGAAATAATTGATGAGACATAAGAGTAAATTAAGAAAACTGAACAGAATATTGAAACAGGTAAAAGGCTATCAGAATGCAATGCGCGAGCTGTCTGATGAGCAGCTTGCACACATGACAGATATCTTTAAGGAGCGTCTGGATGAGGGCGAGACCTTAGATGATATCCTGCCGGAAGCATATGCGGCTATCTGTGAAGCGGATTATAGAGTGTTGGGCAAGTTTCCTTATGATGTGCAGGTGTTAGGAGCAATTGCCATGCATCAAGGAAATCTGATTGAGATGAATACAGGTGAAGGAAAGACACTTGTGGCAACGCTGCCGCTATACCTAAATGCATTATCCGGCAGAGGAACGATTCTTCTGACCGCGAATGAATACTTAGCACTTCGTGATGCCGAGGAGATGGGGGAAGTTTATCGCTTTATGGGGCTTACGGTTGCGGCAGGCGTGCAGGCAAGAGCAGAAGAGCGTTTTACCAACGATCAGAAGAGAGCAATTTACAATTGTGATATCGTGTACACCACACATGGGGTGTTTGGATTTGATTATCTGCTTAATAATCTGGTAACGAGCGCGGCAGAACGTTTTATGCGAGAGTTGTATTATGTTATCATAGATGAAGCGGATTCAGTGCTGTTAGATAGTGCGCAGACACCGCTTGTTATCTCTGGCTCGCCGCGAGTACAGTCGAATCTGTACGAATTGGCAGATTTCTTTGTAAGTACGTTGATTGAAGGACGGGATTACGAGAAAGAAGAGAAGAAGGTATGGTTGACAGAGGAAGGGACTGCGTATGCGGAGAGATTCTTCCGAATTGATAACTTCTATGGTAGCGAGTATTTCGAAATCAATCGTCATGTGACGTTGGCACTTCGGGCACATGTCCTTTTCGAAGTGGAAAAGGAATACATGATTACAAAGGATGGAGAATTGCAGTTGTTGGATAGTGGCTCGGGGCGTATGATGCCAGGCGTGAAGCTTCGTGGAGGACAGCATCAGGCGATTGAAGTGAAGGAAAAGATTGAGGTATCCAGAGAGAACCGTTCCATTGCTTCCATTACCTACCAGAATCTGTTCCTGCTATTCGAGAAAATGTCAGGAATGAGTGGAACGATTTCCGATGCTGCAGAAGAACTGGCAGATGTGTATGGAGTGGATGTTGTAGTGATTCCACCAAATCGTCTGCTTCGCCGTAAGGATTTAAAGGATTTTTATTATAAGACAGTTGAGGAACAGTTTGAGGCAGCGATAGAGCTGGTGGTTGAGACACATCGTACGGGTCAGCCGGTTCTGGTTGTAGTATCGACAATTGCTGAAACGGAGCTGGTATCGAAGCTTTTAATAGAGGAGCAGATTGCGCACAGCGTATTAAATGCCAACAATGCTTTCTGGGAGGCGGAAATCATCAAGGAAGCCGGACAGATGAATACGGTAACGGTTGCAACAGCGATGGCAGGACGTGGTACCGATATTCGATTGGGTGAAGGTGTAAAAGAGCTTGGTGGACTTGCAGTTATCGGCATTGGAAAAATGTCGAATATCCGACAGGAGCGTCAGGCGAGAGGCCGTGCAGGAAGACAGGGGGACCCTGGATTCAGCCGTTTCTTTGTGTCAATTCAGGATGAGGTTGTAAAACAATACGGCCTTATCAAAACGGATAAATACAAAGACAATAAACGCTTTATCACCAAACGTAGAATGAAAAAGGTGATAAATACAGCACAGAAAACAGGGGAGGAATTTGCCGTTACCTCACGAAAGCAGGCCATGGTTTATGATCAGGTATTGCAAAGACAGCGAGAACTCATCTATTCGATTAGAAATGAGTTGCTCGATGAGGGGGATATCGGTTATTCTAAGATAAAGAAAATCGCAAAGAAGAACATTGCGGATTTTCTTGCAAAAGAGAAAAAACGTGATATGCAGACCGTTACGCGATATATCTTAGATAATATCTCATATAAGCTGGATGATGAATTATCCAAGGTGCCACTTGATGATGATAAGGCACTGGGAAAATATCTGTTTGGACTGGTTTATGATGGTTTGTTACAACAGAAGCAGGAGCTTTGGAAGCAGGAACTGATGACGGAGTTTTTGCGTGTTGCCACATTGCAGGCAATTGATGATGCATGGGTAGAGCAGGTAGACTATCTACAGCAGCTACAGTCCGCAGTGTATGGACGTTCTTCGGCACAGAGAAACGTTGTTTTTGAGTATCAGGGCGATGCATTAGAGACTTTCCATGAGATGGAAAAGACAATACTAAAGAATATCATGAGAAATATTCTGCTTAGTAATGTACATGTGGATGCAGAACAGAAGTTAAGTATTCTGCTTCCGTAGGAGGAAATATGGTTTATAATTTTAATTTAGGAATCGGATGGGCGAGTAGCGGTGTAGAATATGCACAGCTTTACAGGGCGAGAATGTTTCGCAATATCGGAGTGGATGCAAAGTTTATATTCACAGATATGTTTCCAAGAGACAATATTCAGCATATGACAGAGAATATTGGTTTTTTGGACTCTGAGATTATCTGGCTCTATACCTATTTCACCGACACGAAGATATCACCGGTGACTTATACACTCAGCCAGTTAGAGGCAAGCTTTGGTATCACAGAGTTTACAACTACTCGCAATGGCAGTGTTGTAAAATACAATTTCCCTGGGAAAAACAATTTCTATACGGCATATATGGCAGATGAAGAAAGTGACCGTGTACATAGGGTAGAATTGGTGTCAAATGGCAAGCTGATTCGCAAGGATTACTTCACCTATTGCAGAATCTACTCGGAATATTATGCACCACTCGATAAGCAGGCGCATCTGTATCAAAGACGCTTCTTCAATGAGAATGGAAGTGTTGCATACGAGGAGATGATTGATGGCGATTCCGTGATGTATCAATTCCCAGACAAGCTTCTGTGCTCGAAGGAGGAGCTTGTAGGTTACATGGTGTCTTGCCTGAACTTAACAGAAGACGATGTTGTGATTATCGATAGAACGACAGGTATCGGACAGGCGATTATGCGTAATGCTGGTCCGGCACGAATCGGAAGCATCATTCATGCAGACCATTATAGTGAAGGTAGTACCAATGAGGAGTATATCCTGTGGAATAACTATTATGAGTATGCATTTTCACAGAGAGAGCATATCGACTTCTATGTATCTGCAACAGACGACCAGAATCGCCTGGTAAGAGAGCAGTTTGAGAAATACTTAGGCTATACCCCAAATGTTGTGACAATCCCGGTAGGAAGCCTTGCTACGCTAAAACACCCAACGAGTGCAAGAAAGCCATATTCATTGATTACGGCATCACGACTTGCAACAGAGAAGCATATTGACTGGCTGGTGGAAGCAGTCGCAGAAGCAAGAAAGACAATTCCGGATTTGACATTAGATATCTATGGTAAGGGACCGGAAGAGAAGAAGTTAAAGGATGCAATGGAGCGTTTGAACTGTGCAGATTGTGTCAGACTCTGTGGACAGCAGAATCTGGATGAGGTGTACCAGAACTATGAATGCTATCTGTCAGGTTCTACAAGTGAAGGCTTTGGCTTGACCTTGATGGAAGCAATCGGTGCAGGTCTTCCAATTATTGGATTTGATGTGCGTTATGGTAATCAGAACTTTATCGATGATGCCCAGAATGGATATAAGATTCCGGTGCATGACAAGATGGAAAGCAAGGAACGAATCCAGAGATTGACAGAAAGCATCATTCGCATATTTACAGAAGCGGATTTAGAAAGCTTCCATGCGCATTCTTATGAAAAAGCGCAAAACTATCTTACAGCAGAGGTACAGAAGAGATGGGCAAACTTACTGAAGTAGACAATGTAGTAGTATTATTTGATAATTATGGCTTGGATAGCCAGAATCTGCATACATCCTTTAAGCTGGCGGGAAAAGACTATCCGGTCGTTGTTCTTGAGGACAATGGCTTTTTGCCAGAGGGCGTGATATCGGTATACGAATATTTCTTAGGCGAGATGAAGGCCGGAGACAATATTCCGGGCAAACCAAGATATTTTAACCAGATTAAGGTCCCGGAATATTGGGAAATCAGTGCAAATAACAGTAGCGGAAAGATCCATGACTTAAACCATGAGAGAGGGCGTATCTTCTATGCGGAGCCAAAGCATAAGCGTTTGATTAAGGTCGTGGATTGGTTAGATGATAAGGGTGTAGTCCGCTCTAGTGACCACTATAACAAGTATGGTGCGCTATATGCCAGAACGACCTTCAATGCGAAGGGGCAGAGAGTGATGCGCTCTTATTTCTCTGCGGAAGGAATAGAAAAAATCGTAGAAAACTATGTGACCAGGAATATCATCTTAAACGATGAGGGAATCGTAAAGATTTTCGACAGCAAGAAGGAGTTTGTGATGTACTTCTTAGAAAAGGCTGGTTTGTCAAAGCACAGATTGTTCTACAATACCTTATCGACATCCTTCTTTGTATCTGAGAGCCTAGGAGACAATGGCAAGGGCGATGTATTGTTCTGGCAGGAGCCAAATGAAGAGATTCCCGGCAATATGCGTGTGATTCTGGATGGGAAGTCAGCGCGTACCTCTAAGATTATGGTGCAGAAGCGGGGTTCCTATGAGAAGCTGTTAAGCCTTGGCGCACCAGAAGAGAAGCTACAGAAGCTGGGATATATCTATCCATTTAAGAAGGAGAATACCCATAAGCCGGAGGCGTTAATCTGTACGAATTCCGACCGAATCGCACAGTGTAAGCGATTGGTAGAGGCATTGCCAGAGATGCATTTTTCAATTGTAGCACTTACTGAGATGTCATCGAAGCTTATGAGCATGGATCAGTACAAGAATGTCAGCCTGTACCCGGGAGCGAAGATGAAATTAATCGAAGACTTATTTATGAAGTGTGATTTTTATCTGGATATTAATCACGAATCAGAGATTGTATCTGCGGTACAGACTGCGTTTTTACACAATCATGTGGTGCTCGGCTTCGAGGAGACTTTGCATAATGCGAATTATATTGCGCAGGAACACATCTATAAGATGGAGAATGTAGAGAAAATGATAACAGATGTAAGAGATATGATGCTAAATCCAGATATGATAGATGGTCATATCAAGCTGCAGCATACGACAGCAATGCTTGAAACAGGAGATACATATTTACAAATCTAATAGAGAAAAGAAGTGGCATGCCGGAGGACGACATGCCACTATTGCGTTTAAGGATACTATTATTTGAGGTTGATTCGTTTTTCCATAATCTCAGGACGTACAGCTTCTGCAATCGCAGTTTCTCTTGTGATAATGCCCTGTTTATACAGGTTATAGATGCTTGTGTCCATGGAAATCATATTCTCAGCAGAAGAGGTATGGATGATGCCGTCAATCTGATGCACCTTGCGCTCGCGAATCAGATTGCGAATTGCAGGTGTGAGTACCATGATTTCAAATGCTGGAACGACCTTGCCGTCCACAGAAGGCAGAAGCTTCTGGCTGACAACGGCTTCTAATACAGAAGCAAGCTGGATGCAAATCTGTTGCTGCTGAGAAGCAGGAAAAGCATCAATAATACGGTCAATCGTGCTGGAGGCACCAACGGTATGAAGAGATGAGAAGATTAAATGTCCGGTCTCGGCCGCAGTTACGGCAGTGTTGATAGTCTCATAATCACGCATTTCTCCAAGAAGGATGACGTCAGGGCTTTGGCGAAGTGCCGCACGAAGTGCTGTTAAATAGCTTTCGGTGTCGGTATTGATTTCTCGCTGGGACACGATGCTCTTGACATGGCGATGCAGGAATTCAAGTGGATCTTCAAGTGTGATGATGTGTTTTCTTTTTTCCTGATTGATGCGGTTGATAATACAAGCAAGCGTGGTGGATTTTCCGCTTCCGGCAGGTCCTGTGACAAGTACCATGCCACGTCCGGTATCTGCAAGCTCCATAACTGCGTTTGGAATCATCAGCTCGCTTGGATGCGGCAGTTCAAAGGAGATAACACGGATAACCGCAGAATAGGAGCCACGCTGCTTATAGGTGTTTACACGGAAACGAGAAATCCCAGGAATGGCGAAGGAAAAGTCATCGTCGCCTGCTCTATCAAATTCGTCAAAGTCTCTTTCTGCCAGGGTATATAATCCGACTACGAAGTCCTTGGTGTTTTCTGGAAGAAATTTGGGTTCATCAGGCGTCTCTATAATACCTTTGAGTTTGTAGGAAAGTGGAAGACCTGCTATAACAAAGAGGTCTGAGGCTCCAAGGTTTGCTGCCGTTTCTAAGATTTTCTTAACGTCCATTTATTTAGTCCTTTCAAGTTGTGTGCATTATTGTATCAAATCCAGATAATCGTCTTCTGGAATTGTGTTTTCATATACGGTTTTCCATTCCGCTATCTCGTAGAATGTATCTGGAGAATCTGTCGGATATTGAATGGAAAGCGTTACGGATAAATACTGGTTGTCTGCAATCGTCTCGGTGAAGCTTAGTTGGTATTCACCGGAAGCCTCTTCGAAGGTCCCATATTCTGCAACCAGATGTGAGACATTCGTATAATAGGCGGTTTCATCACCAGAAGCAAGGTAGCAATCAGCAAGAATCTGGTCGATATACAGTAATTTGATATACGCGTTTTCCTCTGCCACATAGTATGCCTTGGTTTTTTCTGCAACCTTTTGGCTTAGTCTGTAGTCAGAATTGGCTGTGACTAAGGCTAGTGCAGAAAAGGTAACAACACATATCATAACAAATGCAAGCAGGATAGTGGAAAAGCCAAAGTTGAGAAAACCTCTGGATTCTTTTTTCTTTACCATGGAGTAGCCACCTCCTTTACGGATATGTCGGTCTTTGGCGTGTAGTTACATGCATGGATAGAATAGATTAACTCGCCCTTGTTATCGTAGAAGTCTATGCTTAGGTTGTTTGGATAGGAATCCAAGTGGTTCACTTCAACAAAGCAGAAGCTATCGGACTTTTCACATGGCTGATAATCCTCATTTAAGTAAATGTATAACGCATCTTCCTCGATATCTGCATAGGAAAACTCAGCGCAGATAGAGGAAAACGTGCCATCACCTGCTTCATACACGTTTGCAATGGAAGACGTGATACGAACAGCATGCTGCAGGGCTGTTGTTTTGTTCGACAGATTGTGTGATTTGATGAAAAACATCAGCCCGAATCCACATAACACACAAAATAACAGGAGGTTAAATAATAGCTCCATCAAGAATAAACCGGATTTGGAATGGTGGTAGCGTCTCATAGTTCCTCCTTTCCAATACCGCAGTGGATGGTAAAATACAGCACCTGTGTATCTCCATTGGTATCTGTGATTTCTGCACGAAGGAGAGAAGGACTCACAAGGGTAGGAACGAAGCCCTGAAGTTCCATAATAGCCTGCCCGCTGGAAAGAGCGTAAACAGAGGCGTCTGTTACGACAAGCTCGCGCAGGGCATTTTCATAATAATAGATATAAGTGGTGTAGCTGTTAGTTCCTTCTGTAGTACGAAGTGTGAGGGCAGGTACACCTTCTAGGTCAACCACCGTTATCGCATCGGCAGCGTCATTTTGTCTGATTTTTTCTGCAAGGAAGGAGGCGGTGGTGCGCTCCTCGTAGTTTTCATTCATTGTATCTGTAACAGAACGATACTGTTTGGCACCGATGAATACCAATACAAATGCTGTCGCGGCAAAAAGGGTAATCAGTGCGAAAACAAAAATGCTGTCAATCTTTTTCATACACTATTCCCTTTCTATAATCGTGAAATCCGGACGAAGGTTGCCACCGATGTATTGATAATCAACATAGAAATGCTCCTTGTTGTAGGTTAAACCATAGTTTTCTTCCAGATAAGACAAGCTGACAGGGTAGGCGCCCTCTAGCGCGTAACACTGCAGGATGCTTCTGTCAAGTGCGTTTTCTAATATCTCACGTTCATAGTCAAGATTGTGCTGCGCAAAAGTGCCAGAAAATGCTACAAAAACACCGAGTACTAAAACCAGAAGAAGTACTGGAAGATATGCAGTTATAGAGAAGTGTTTCTTCGCTGAAAAAAATGCCATAAATCCTCCGGGTTAACCAATGCTTGACATAATGCCAAGTAGTGGCAGTAAAAATGAAACCAATATCAGTCCAATAAAAAATGAAAGAATAATAATCAAGGTTGGTTCTAACATAGAAACAAACTGGCGCAGCTTTTCGTCGGTTTCTTCCTCATATGCCTTAGAGATACGAAGCATAACCTCATCCATGGCACTTGTCTTATAGCCGATGGTGATAAGACTCGCGTACATTTCCGAAAAGCAGCCTGACAGAAGCAGCGACTGTGCGAAGCTTTCGCCATTGGCGGTCAGCTCCTTGCACTTGCGGATGCGTGCTTGCATATAACCATTATCAACGAGACGTTTGGCAAGGTCTAATCCCTGATCGGTATCCAGACCACTTGCAAGAGCAAGATACATACAGTTTGCGAAACGGCTGCTTGCAAGAGAAAGGGCAACGCCTTTGTTTTCAAGGAAGCCTTTTCCAAGAGAAGTCTTAGCTAGTAGGAACAGAAGAAGTCCCAAAATAACTGCTCCAATAACAAACACCAGAAGATACTGATTCAGGAAGGTGCTGATATCCATTA
>CAYPAM010000027.1:0-13941 GCA_964408715.1 uncultured Lachnobacterium sp. | reverse complement strand
CTTTCTAGGAATATGTGCGTTTTTCTATCAAACACGGCAGGGGGAGGTGGTGGCAGTTACACTATGAGTAAATATAAAAAGCTGTTGCGCCACGGATTTTTCGGTAAAAATCCATTTTGCAACAGCCCCTTCTATGTAGCTTAATAAGTTGTAATGTCGTCTGTCTCAAATGTCACACGCACATCGCTTGGACGATATACCATATAGAACTGATGCAGCATACGCTGTACCGCCTGTGGCACATTCGCTGGTGTTGTATCAACCAGAATCATCAGAAGCTGCGCACTTGAGAATCGTGTACTTATATCCACGCCACGCATCGCCTTGGTTACAGACAGTTCCAGCTCATGCATTACAAGGTCACGTTCCTCAAAACTCATAGGCATGGAACGGTCAAAATCAATCGTCAACAACACAAGCTGCAAATTCTGGTGATTTCTCTGGGCAAACTTGCCAACCAAATCATGTGTCTCGAGAAATCTCTGATATTCTACACGATATGCACCTGTGTAGTTCTCTTTATTCTTCATTGCAGCAACAAGCTTTTCCAAATCAACCTTCGCATTCTGTGCTCCGCCATACTCGGTTCTATTATGGAAGCTGAATCCGCCTTTTCCATTCTGTTTTACAAAATAAAGCGCACGGTCTGCACATCGGAACAACTGCCCATAATCTCTGCCCTCCTGCGATGACAACGCTATACCAATGGACAGTGACGTATGCGCTAACACCTCATCCTTTTCACAGCGGCTGTTAAATGCATACATGATTGCATCAATCATAGGCTTTGTTTCTTCTGCGGTCATAACATCTCGCACGAAAATCAAGAATTCGTCACCTGCCATACGACACACATACTCGTTCTTGCCATGCACCTGTAGGATATCTGCTACCTCTTTTAATACTCTGTCTCCGGTCAAATGACCATAGGTATCATTGACCATCTTGAAATTATCCAAATCGATAATCAGAAGCGCACCATCGCCAATACGAAGATACTCTGTAATATGACGTTCTCCATTGCGGCGATTCCAGATTCCGGTCAGATAATCAAGCTCTGCTTCCGCTCTGGTAGTTTCCAGTTCTCCACCCATCACCTTTGCAATGAGCGCATTACTTTCTAATAAGATGTCCTCTGTATTTGGCATTTCCGTCTGCATACGAAGCTTTTCAAAAATGCCTTCATCAATCATACGGCACACAACCGATGACAGGTATGGGTCAAACTGCTTGCCGGCACATTTCTCAATCTCCTCGCGAGCCTCTTCGTCGGTAAGGTTGACGCGGTATTTTCGGTCGCTTGTCATCGCATCATAAGCATCCGCAATCGCAATAACACGTGCAATAAGAGGTATCTCCTGCCCGATTAATCCGTTTGGATAGCCCGAGCCATCATAACGCTCGTGGTGATATAACGCACCGTCGCTGACATTGCTAACAGTCTTGATATCCTTTAGAATCTCGGCACCAATTACCGTATGCTTCTTGACAAGCTCCTGCTCCATTGTGGTCAGGGTCGTCTTTTTGTTGAGCACTTGGGTGGAAACACCGATTTTTCCAATATCATGCAGCAAAGCTACATAATGAATGTTTCGTGCCTCCTGTTCACTCCAGCCCAATTCCTTCGCAATCGCCTGTGAATACTTTGCCACTCGTGTGGAATGCCCAGTCGTATACTCCTCTTTGGAATCAATGAAGTTGGCAACTGTCGTAACTGCATGAAGGGCAATTGCCTCTACCTGCTTGCTTTTGTCTTCCAATGCCTTTTCCAACGAAGAGGTAACCGTCTTGAGACGTTCAATCGTTGCATAATCTGAGGTCATATCATACACAAAAAGAATCACATAGGTGTTATCCTCATCATGAATCACCGCAGATGTTAGCTTGCAGATTGCCCCAGTCTCCTTTGCCACCATTTGCGTTGCTTCCGTCTGCGCTCCGCTAATGATGTGCGCACAAAACTCCTTTGCATCCTCCTTCGTAACTTCAAAAAGCTGATATAGCTCCAATGAAACCTCTGGGGATACTTCAACTGCAAAGAACTTCTCCGCCGCAGGATTTAGCATCACAATCTGTTCCTTTTCATCCAACACCAGCACCGGTGTTGATGCATTATCATAAATGTACTTACTGATTTTATCTTTATTTATTTTTTTCTTTCCATAAGAAAAGCTTTTTCCAAACATGACTTATTCTATTCCCTCTGTCTTTTTTCCGAACCAATATGTGAACCAGGTTCCCACAACAAGCAAAACGATTCCAAGAATTACGGTAAATGTATTGATATTGTTATTTCCCATCTTAAGGATGATTGCGATTGGTGATGCAACGATAAGTCCTAAGATTCCACTGTAGGTCTGTGAACGGAACTTCGCAAACAGCCACTCCATCAGCTTTGCTACTGCAAAAATACCGGCAACTACGCCAAGCCCGAATGGAATCAGCACACCACAATAATGAAGCATTGTCGCAAAGTCAAGCGCAAGCGCGCTTGCGATAAACCCACTGATACAGCCCATGATGCCGGAATATACGCCGAGAATCATAAGAACCAGCGAGCCACTCACACCTGGAATTACCATCGTTGCTGCCGCAACCAAGCCAACGATGAAAATATAAATCATAAACCCAAGGTCTACATCAAAATTCGCAGGATTTGTCTCTGTCTCATTCATCGCTGCCATGCCTACTGCCAATGCAAAAAGCGCTATGAACACAAGAATGTGTGAAATTGAAATCTTCTTGTTCTCTGCTGCAAGGCTATCCTTTGCAGGTTTGATGATGGATGGAACACCGCCCATGATTAAACCGATAAAGCAGAAACACGTCGGAAATGGATACTCCTCTAAACAAAATGGAATCACAAATGAAAAAACAGCAATTCCAAGCACTAGTCCAATACCAATTGGAAGCAGTGTAAGCACCGACTTTTTGAAGTCTTTAAACAGTGTATTCACGGCTTGGATAATCTTCTCGTATATGCCCATGGATACCATCATGGTTCCACCGCTTACACCTGGAATAACATTGGCGATACCAACAATCATGCCTTTTATAATGTCTACAATAAATTTCATATTGCCTCCTTAAGCCATATAGCTTTTCAAAAAATCAATCATTCTTTGCATTTCTTCATCTGTTCCTATGGAAATACGCAGGTAATTATTGATTCTCTCTGGTTTACTAAAATATCTTACATAGATATCCTTCTTACGAAGTGCCTCAAATAACTCTACCGCAGAGTATTTTTCATGTGTCACAAAAATGAAATTGCTCATCGAATCACCAAAGGAAAAGCCTAAGCTTTTCAGCTTTGCCTTGGTCCACTCTCTTGTCGCAATAATTTTTGCCCTTGTACTTTCAAAATATTCTTTATCCGAAATAGCCGCCGTTCCAAGCTCGATGGTCAGTGCATCCATCGTATAGGAATTGAAGGAATATTTGACATCGTTTAAATACTGGATGACTTTTGCATTGCTGATGGCAAAACCAATACGGGAGCCTGCCATAGAACGCGACTTCGAAAAGGTCTGTACGACGATTACGTTATCGTACTTATCAATCAGTGGCAGCGCGGTCTCTCCTCCAAAATCAATATATGCCTCATCCACAACCACACAGACATCCGGATTGTTGCGAATAATGTCCTCCACCTGCTCGATTGGCAACAGCTCGCCTGTCGGAGCATTTGGATTTGGAAAAATAATTCCACCACACTCCTGTCGGTAATCTTCGGTACGAATGCACAGCTTCTCATCTAACGCAATCTTCTTATATGGAATGCGCAGCATATCTGCCCATACATCATAGAAGGAATACGTAATGTCTGGAAAAAGAATCGGTCGCTTTGAATTAAAAAAAGTCATGAAAATCATCGCAAGCACATCATCTGAGCCTACGCCGGTAAACACCTGATTCTGCTCCACACCGTAATACTCTGCAATGGCGCTATTTAACTTGCCAACCACCGGATCCGGATACAAACGCAATCTATCCACATCAAAGTCCTTCAGCACCTTGCATACTCCCGGTGCCGGTGGATAAGGATTCTCGTTGGTATTTAATTTAATCATATGTGCTCTCTGTGGCTGTTCGCCAGGAACATATGGCACGACTTTTCTTACGTTTTCTTCCCACTTACTCATTTTTTAACACTTCTTTCTGTTTACCAAAACACATAGCAGGACAGATTTGCCTACTCTAACTTACTTTAACTCATTTATGGTGGAATGTCTATAAAAGAATGATTAATATTGGGGGAAATTTAGGTATTTTAACGATTGTAAATTAAATCAAGATGCCGCAGGTGCTTACAAGCACCTGTGGCATCCTGTTATAATAATCCACACTCTAAATATAGATTGCTTACGTCTGGTTCTATCGCATTTCCCTTTTTTGAACGAAACTCTATAGAATACAATATCGTATCAAAATGAATGCTTGGAAGCTTCTTAAATACTTCCATTCCAAAATAATTCTTTGGCATTCCAATGACATAACAATCATAGGATTTCTTAATTTCCTGGTTTACACCGCTTAGGAAGGTCTTATAATACTCCATATTATCATCCTTACTCAAGAAGAATGACAACATCGGGAACTTAAGGTATTCGTTTTCCTTGGGCAACCTCAGGTATCCCAATAGGGAAAGTACCGGATTGAAACATCTAGCAAACCGCATCCACCCGCGGTATTTCTTCACCACATACTGCTTGTAGTCTGTCTGGTTCCACAATGCCGCTGTTGCAAGAATTTCTCCCCCCTTCTCCAGCAGATAGAAATCTTCTATGTGTAATCCATAGAAATTCTCTATGCTCTTTATTGCTGGAAACAAATCCTTCCTCTTTCCTTCCCTATTAAGGAAATCCAGCAACGCTTTTTCATCCCTTGCAGTTGCCTGACGGAAGGACAAGGTTTCATCCTTTGCCTGATATCGAAACCTCGGAGTCAGAATGTAAGTGGTATACTCCTGCAAAGGAGCCATATGCATCCAAGGATTTTTCCGCTCAAACATCTTATGCACCTTGTCATTGTCTTTTAGGACCGAACAAAAATAATAATCCACATCCTCTCGTACAAGTGCCTTGTGATAACTGCCACTAAATCCTACCGTCCCTTGGTACTCCGGATCCTTTTTCAGCCCGCAAATATAGGCAACCTTCGTTTCCTTCCCATCAAGATACATCTCTCGTATCAGTGCCGCCTGCGTACCAACCAGCCTGTCATCTTTTCTTGTGGCATACACAATTGCTTCCCCTGGTTCTTTCATATAAGAAGCATAGGCATCTGGTCTTCTTGTGTAGATAAGCTCGATACTTCCCTGTGCAGGAGAGCTTTCTAAAATCCTTAGAAGCTCTTTGCCATCCTCTGGCGTTGCGAGATAATCTGTTTCCATCATTTCTTCTCTTCCTCCAAATTATCTCCTACTGGAATTCCAGAACGTTTATCAATCTCAAAATGGAACAAAACATTAATTGCCCAATAAGCCAAGTTCATAAGTACTCGTTTGCTCCTTCGTCCCATTGTTTTACCACGTTTCCAAATCGAAGGAAAACTAAAATATCGCTTACGGTATTCCTTGCAATAGCCACGAAGTTCCTCTGGCGTCATCTGCTTTGGCGTAAAAGTAACAGTACCAAAGGTATATCCTTCTTGTAACCACCAGTTTTCGGAAATCAGACGATTTTCCTGTTTAAAATGGTCATAGGTTTTCGTACTAGGAAAAATCAACAAATGATTAAATGCCACCACAAAAAATTCATGTCTCTGACAAAACTCCAAGGTTCTCTGGAACGTCTCTTCATTATCTGAGTCAAAACCAAATACAAAGCTTGCATAAATACTGATGCCCACCTCATGAATCTTCTGAATGAGTTCATCTCGCTCCCCAAGTCGGTCTGTCCATTCCTTGTTCATCTGTCTTAGATTATCTGCTTCAATGGATTCAAAACCAATCAGCACCATCTCACAACCGCTTTCCTTCATAAGGGTAAGCATTTCATCGTCTTTTGCTATATCCAGAGTAATCTGGGTTGTCCAAATAATATCCAGTTTCTTTAACTCAAGAAACAATTCTTTTGCAAATTCTTTATCTGAAAAAATACTATCGTCTACAAAGAAAAATATTTTGTGCTTACAGGATTTTACTTCGTTGATAATATCACTTACATCTCTATGTATGTAACGGGAATGGTAATAGCCTGCTATAGAACAAAATTCACAGTTGTGATAACACCCGCGCCCCGTCTCCACGAGAGATATCGGCAAATACTTTTTTACCTTATCCGCATAAATGCTCCTATCTGGCATTTTATACCCAATGCAGGTTTCTCCCTCATAGCGCGTCCTTAACTCGCCTCTTTCAAGGTCCTCTAATACCTGTACAATAATTTTATCCGCATTTCCAACCATTACCGCATCTGCGTGTTCCAGCGCCTCTTCTGGCAGAAGTGTTGTATGATAACCACCTAAGATAACCTTTTTCCCACGCTGTCTAAACTGTGAAGCAATGTAATAGGCTCTTTTTACCGTATAAGTTTCCGTGGTAATCAGCACCAAATCCGTGTCTGTGTCGTAATTGATGGTTTCAATACGGTCATCATAGAATTCTCTCTCATACTCTTTTGGAATCATAGAATTAAGTACCGCAATGGTCAGCGGCTCCATCAGCCATGAGGTCAGATATTTTTCCTTAGGTTTTTTGCCGATTGCCGGCAATATAAATGTTATTTTCATTCCCTTACTCCGTTCCTTGCTCCCAACTCTTTCGAATGGTTTTCTCTACCTTGTTATGATAAATCTTAAATCCTATATTTACCATAAGCTTCATGATACCGCCATATCGGTGCTTCATAGTTCTACGCCAAATGCGCTTTAGGCTATAGACCTCCTTCGAGACATCAATCAGCAGCTCCTCTAATTCCCTACTGGTAAAATTCTTAGGAGAAAATACTGCGTGGATACTATCATAGTTGCTCCATACCTTCGATTCAATTCTGTCTTCTTTATCCAGACGCTCAAATACCGGCGTATTAGGATAAGGAGTCAGAATCGCAAACCTTGGTACATCCACACCGATTTCCTCTATATAGTCCGGCATATGCCGTATGCTTTCTCTCGTGTCACTATCAAAGCCCAACATAAAAGTTCCCAAAATTGCCACTCCTTCTTTATGGAACTTCTCTACTACTGCCTTGTACTCACTTACAATATTTTTCTTGCTGGCTTCTTTGAGACTTTCTTCATTAAAGGTCTCAAAGCCCATAAGAATTCCTACACAGCCACTTTCTATCATAAGGTCAAATAATTCTTCATTTTCAATAATATCCGTCGTACAAAGACCTGCCCACTTAATCTTTAATGGAATTAATGCCTTATAAAATTCTTTTGCATATACTGGGTTTGAAGTTGGTGATGGATCCAAAAATAAAATATACTTGGATTGTAAACTGCGTATCTCATCTAATACAGCCTCAATGCTTCTTGTGGATTTCGCGCCCCAAAAAGAATTAATTACACAATATTCGCAGTGATTGGTGCAGCCAAAATTCGCAATTACCGTTGGCACACCAATGTATCTGCTCTTTTTCATAAGCTCGCGCTTCGCAATTACCTTCTTCGAGTTAATATCACATGGACTTCCGTCATATCTTCGCTTAGTCTTTTGCGCTACATAATCATCAATAAATTCACCCCATATTCTATCCGCAGGTCCTGTCAAAACCGTATCCGCATATTGTAATGCTTCCTCTGGCAATAAACTAACATGGTGTCCGCCCATCACAATGTAACTGCCCTTTGCCTTAAAATACTCTGCCAGCTCATAACCTCTTAGTACCGAGGACGTAACTGCCGTAATTGCAACAATATCATAAAAACCCAGCTTGTCATAATCACATTTATCCACGCCTTCGTCTACAGCTTTAAACTGGGCATGATACTTTTCTGGTGTCAACGCAGCCAGATATGGCATCGTAATTGGCATATAGGTTAAGGACTTGGTAAACGCAGATTTGTATCTGTAATTGTTGTCATAGGGAGTAATCAATAATATTTTCATAGTTGGTCTCCTAACTGCATCAAATGCCGAAGCCTTACAGACGTTCTTATACCTCCGGCAATTCTGAAGCTTCTGAAATATTCGAAACCTCTGGAATATCGGAGTTGTCCGACATCACATCTGCACCAAATATTTCAAAGCCCTTGGCATATTTTCTATATCCGATATTTACCAGCATATAGAGGCTCTTAATCGTTCCACGTTTGAATATATCAAGCCGTTTGAAAATATTTTTCCAGGAATAGGTTTCCTTCCACGCCCAAGCGATGCCTGCTTCAAGCTCCTCTTTTGTCATATTCTTTGGCTTGTAAACGCAATGCTCTACGTCATACATTGCCCAATCGCGCTCTACAATTCTTCCCTGACTCTCCAATTCCTGATAGAACTCTGATTCTGGGAATGGAGTAATAATAGAGAATCTAGGCAGGTCAATTTTCGCCTCCACACACAAGTCTACGGTTCGCTTGAAAACATCTAAATTATCCTCGTCACTGCCAAAAGCAAAGCAGCCCATTACCATAATTCCAAGCCTGTGCAGCTTCTCCATCAGTTCCTTATATTCGTGAACCATATTTCCTTTATGGATGCTTTTTTGTGTCTCCTGATTTACCGATTCAAAGCCAATTAACAGGCCCTTGCAACCACTCTTTTTAAACACCTGCAGAAGCTCGTCATCGTGTCCAATCTCTGTGGTTGTAAGACCAAACCACCATTTTTTCAGCGGTATCATAGCAGTAAACAAATCCTTGGCATAATTCTTATCTGCAATCAGATTGATATCTGGAAAAATAACCTCTTTTCCCTTAAAGGTCTTAATCTCCGCAATGACATCCTCTACCGGTCTTGTATATAATCTTTTCCCAAAGGCTACCGGATAAGCACAGAACGTACAGGCATGATTACAGCCACGCACTGCTTCTACCGTGTTGAGCGTTATGTATTTACTTTTTTTCAGAAGGTCCTTTCTAGGAATTGGCCGATTGGCAATATCCGTACATCCATCCTGATAATAAAAAGGCTTCAATTCCCCATTTGCAATATCGCGTAATGCCTGAGGAAAATTCTTCTCCCCCAAACCAATAATCACACTATCGGCATGCTGTTTTGCTTCTTCCGGCATAAGGGATGGATGAACCCCACCAAAAATAACTGTTTTCCCCAGACTTTTAAAGTAATCTGCAAACCTATAACATCTTGCTGATGTTCCTGTAATACATGTAATCGCAACTACATCCGCATCCAAATCCAGAGGAATTGCTTCTGCTGTTTCATCATATATCTTTACTTCTGCGTTTAATTCTTCAGGCACTAATGCCGCAAGAAGTGCCAAAGTAATTGGTGCATAATGTAGCCCTTTGTGAAACATTCCATTGTATCTATGCATTGCACCGGCTGGTGCAAGTAGTGCTATTTTCATAATCGTCCTCCTGAATACACTCTAGCCAATAGGAATTAATGACGCAACTGCCATTAATCCAACACATATTCCTACTATACCAATGAGTATTTTACTACGTGCAAATCTTCCAAGCATAGGCTTATCTGTAGCTTGCAGCATCGCATGATAATACGCTGGCAATACAACAATTACCAGAATAATCGACAATGCTCCAGCGCCAATTTGGATGTATTCCAAAATAGAAAGCGGCAGGAAAATTGCAATCAAAACGGTTGGAATCGTGCTGACAAACCATGCACTTTTCGGTCCCATTTTAAACTGCTCTCCCACTACATCTGCAAATGCAAAACCGCTAGACCAAAAGGAACTAAACATCGCCATTAATACAAACAACCCACAAATCATTTTTATGATTGGTAGTCCAAGGCTTTCCGTAAGGCCAATCGTAGCAATCTCTGTCACCTCATCCGAACCAATCATCACTGCGATTGCGAATAAAAGCGTCAACACCGCATTTAAAGATAATCCACCCAAAATCGCCTTTTTCGTTTGCTCTTTTCTTTCAATATGATTGCACACCTGTATCACCGAGAAAATAGCGGAAAATGCAAACATAAACAGCCCATATAATGCGAATATTAATTGTGGGTCCCCAAGTTCCATCTGTAAACTATTCTTTGGATTAAGTGCAGATAACACGATTAACACCAACACCACGATTCCAATCAGTGTAACTGAATATTTCTCTCCAATTCCTACCCCCTTCATTCCAAAAAAGATAACGGAGGAGGCAATGATATAAAAGAATATTTTCGCCACATTCTCATCCATTGGAATCAACTCTATCATCACATTTTGTGCACACAGTATGTACACCACCAGGTTTTCCAATAAAAGCACCACAAGTACAACAAAAAAGATGGTCGTTAATATTTGCCCATTCTTCCCATAGAATAAATGCTCCTGCAGGATTCCCAAAAGCTCTGTGGACTTCTTGGAGTGTAGTGTCAGGTCTGCAATCATCAAATACATCACTGCACTCACCGCATAGGCAATTACTAATGCAAGGATTGTTCCTGGCATTCCGATTTTACTTATGGCATAAGGAATTGTGAGAATTCCCGTGCCTATCCCCGCTCCCGCAACCAGCATGAGCGATTCCAGAAAGGTTAGTTTTTTGCTCTTCATATGTATCGTTACCCTTTTCTATAGTTCATCCATTATTTCCATTATAGCATACAAAAACTTCCGTGAAACGACTTTCTCGGAAGTTTTCTTTCAAGAATTTATTAAGTTTATCTCACGCTCTCTACAAATCTGACAAATGCTTCTCTACCAGCCTCATCACATTTATATACCCCTGCATTTTCTAATACTTCTGCAAATACAAGTCCGATTTCCTTACGGATAATATCTGCTACATTGTCTGCATTTACATCATCGTACTTCTTCAAGAACTCTTCTGCCCATTCTGCATGGCTTGCAAGAGTTTCCGTAGAACGAAGGTCTGCGTGCTTAAGGATTGCTGCTTCTAATTCTGCCATTTCGTCTTTTAATCTTGCTGGAAGTACTGCAAGGCCCATTACTTCAATAAGCCCGATGTTTTCCTTCTTGATATGGTGAAGGTGTGCATGTGGATGGTATACGCCAAGTGGATGCTCTTCGGTTGTAAGGTTGTTACGAAGAACCAAATCCAACTCATAGTCTTCTCCACGGCGTCTTGCAATTGGAGTAATGGTGTTATGCGGTTCGCCATTCGTTTCCGCATAAATGTTTGCCTCCCCATCAGTGTAACCACGCCAAACGGATAAGATTTTATCTGCAAGCTCAATCAGTCTGTCCTTGTCTGCTCCGCTGATACGAATTACTGACATAGGCCATTTTACAATACCGGCTTTGACATCCTCAAAGCCTGCAAAAGTGATTTCCTTTTCAATCGGAGCCTTTGCCATTGCGAAGGTATAGTGCCCACCCTGGAAATGGTCATGGCTTAAAATAGAGCCTCCTACGATTGGAAGGTCTGCGTTCGAGCCTACAAAGTAATGTGGGAACTGTGTCACAAAATCCAGAAGTTTTCCAAAAGTCGCACGCTCAATCTTCATTGGTGTATGCTGTGCATTAAACACGATACAGTGCTCATTGTAATATACATATGGAGAATACTGGAAGAACCAGTCGCTGTTATTAATCGTTACAGGAATGATTCTGTGATTCTGTCTTGCCGGATGATTTATGCGACCAGCATAGCCTTCATTTTCTGCACATAACTGGCATTTTGGATATGCAGACTGCTTCGCATTCTTGGCTGCCGCAATTGCCTTTGGATCCTTTTCTGGCTTGGATAAGTTAATCGTAATATCCAATGTACCATACTCGGTATCGGTAGTCCATTTCTGGTCTTTTTTGATACGCTGACGGCGAATGTAGTTACTATCACAGCTTAATTTGTAGAAATAATCGGTTGCAGCAAGAGCTGACTCGTTCTCATACAAATCCTTGAACCTCGCACGGATTTCGCTTGGACGAGCCACAAGGCATCCCATGATTTTCGTATCAAACAAATCCTTGTATACGATACTATTCTCCTGCATGATGCCATGCGCATAAGCATATTCCATCATTTCCTCTAGGATATCTTCGAGTGCTGCTTCCGCTTCCTCTTGGGTATAGATATATCCATTGCTGCCTTTGGCACGTTTCTCAAATTCCTCGATGACACGAGCTTCCATATCATCAATCTGGAATAATTCCATCAGGCTGTTGATGGTATAAATCTGATCCTCTGGCTGCAACAAACCAGTGACTAAGCCATATTCTACTAATTCCAAAATTCTATCCTGAATCATGATATTCTCCTAGTTGAGTTTCTGTGGGCCATCACCAATTTCTACTACATAAAAGTCTGCTGCATACCCGATCTTTGCTTCATAGGCTTTGCCAACCTGCGCAATGAAGCTCTCAACCGCTTCGTCTTTTACAATACTTACGGTACAGCCACCGAAGCCTGCGCCTGTCATACGAGAACCAATTACGCCTTCTACCTTCCAAGCTTCTTCTACTAAAGTGTCAAGTTCAATTCCTGTTACTTCATAGTCATCTCGAAGTGATACGTGAGACGCATTCATAAGTTCCCCAAATAAAGTTACATTGTTTGCCTGAAGAGCTTCTACTGCTTTTACTGTTCTCTGATTTTCATATACTGCGTGTTTTGCTCTCTTAATACGAATATCAGACTGGATGCTGCCTTTTACAGCTTCAAACTCTTCTTCGGTCAATTCGCCAAGAGATTGGATGTCTTTTACAGTCTGGATTTCTGCTAATGCGGTTTCGCATTCGCTTCTTCTCTCATTATATTTAGAATCTCCAAGACCACGCTTCTTGTTGCTGCATGAAATCACGATTTTGGCGTTTTCCAATTTGATTGGAGCATATTCGTATTCTAAGGTTGCTGTATCAAGGAAAATCGCATGTCCTTCTTTGCCCATAGCAATCGCAAACTGGTCCATGATACCGCAATTCACACCATTGAACTTGTTCTCAGAATACTGTCCGATTAATGCCAAATCCTGATTGGTCACATCATATCCAAACATATCTCTTAAGATAAATCCGGTTAATACTTCTACGGATGCAGAAGAAGACAGTCCGGAACCATTTGGAATGTTGCCAAACAAACATAAGTCCATACCATATTCTACAGGCATTCCCTTTTCACCAAATGCCCACATCACGCCCTTTGGATAGTTGGTCCAGTCAGCTTCCTTTTCAGGCTTTAAATCTTCAACACTTGATTCCAAAACGCCAAGGTTTTCAAAGTTCATGGAATAAAAACGAAGCTTCTTATCATTTCTCTTACGAGCTACACCATATGTACCAATCGTAAGGGCACATGGGAATACATGTCCGCCATTGTAGTCGGTATGCTCACCAATCATATTTACACGGCCTGGTGCAAAATAAACACCTATTTCGCCTTCGTCACCAAACAATTCTTTGAATTTTTCCAATACACTCTGCCAAATCATGACTGCTCTCCTTCTTAACTCACTATACTTTATTGTTTTATACTATTTCTGCGCCTTATACAGCACAAATTACATCCTATAACTTCATTATAACGTCAAGAAATCTCTTTGCAAGAGCGTTGCCAAAAGTCACAACATATCAAACTGAAAATGCAACAAAATTACATATTTTTTTACTCCAACAAAATTACACTTCAAGAAATTCTAATATTCTGTCCGAATTCGTAGTGCCTGGGTTGGGGCATAGAGAAAAGGGGTGGCGCAGGCCCCTGTAATGAGTATTTTGCGACAGCCCCTCTTCTATAAGTCCATATATCTTCTACTTTTTATAATCCTCAATCGCGTCAATCACTTCCTGCGTCATTGTGTCATCCGCACCACCAATATAATAGGTCAACTCATCCACTGCTAATTTAATAAACAAATCATTCTGCGGATTTACAAACACCTCAAACATA
>CAYPAM010000026.1:0-14146 GCA_964408715.1 uncultured Lachnobacterium sp. | reverse complement strand
CACATTTTACCATTGGATACTGTTCCTTGATGTAGTTGGTAAGGTCAGCGTCCATGTAGTAGGAACCGGTTGATTCCGGATAAAATCCAAATGCTTCATAGAATTTCTCAAATACATCGTTAACGATTGCCTTTTTATCTTCCATGGAGAACATCCAGATACAGAAGTCTTTCGTCTTATACTTCTCGCGGAACTGTTCACATGGCAACCCCAGTAAAGAAAGAGCGATTTCGTCTCCGTATACTTCATGGTCATGCTTTGCAATTGCTACTGCTTCTTCGTTGAAAAGAGCTGCATATGTCATCTGGATTGTAACCTTCAGACCATTCTCATGTGCAAGTCTCTGCTGAGTCTTGAAAATATCAAGTGACTCGGTAATCAACGCTTTGTCCCCGATATCCTCTTCTTTGCCTTGTCCGGTAACAGTTGCAGAATATTCTGGAACCATCTCTGGACGGTGGATGATGTTAACAATAAATTTGTCCATCCTCGTTTTCCTCCCTTACGTCTTATCTCATACTTTACTATGTATGTCGGTTTCATTTTTAAATCTTGGCAACCCTTGATTTTTCTTGTGCGCAAACGGTTGCTCAACTAGTTGGAATATACCACTGTTATGTGTCACTGTCAAGACACTTCCCGAAAAGATTTTATTTTGTGGATTCCTTTAGGATTACTTCATAAGACAACAGCATCTTGCTTGGAACCTCTTCGCCTTCAATCTGGCTTAAAAGATTCTTACATGCTACCACGCCCAGCTCTTTTGCATCAAAAGCAAGCGAAGTAATTGATGGCACATTGTTCTGCAATACAGAGCTATTGTAGAAGGATGCTACCTTTACCTCTGTCGGAACCTTGATATGTGACTGGCGAAGCTTGCGAAGCACCTGACTACAGATACCATCGTCCATACACAGAATGCACTCTGCCTTCTTTTCAATCGCTTCTTCCACGGCGTGATTAATGCTGGTACGGTTCTCAAGATTCATATATACCAATTCCGGCTCTACTTCTTTTCCCGCCATGGCAAATGCATCCTTGAACCCTTTTAGACGTCGTTTATTAACAACAATTCGTTCGTTGCCGCCTAGCAATGCAACCCTCGAAATATTGTTCATGAGTACGATAGATGTCAACTCACGACATGCACTCTCATGGTCGTGGTCGATCTGTTTTACACCGGCATAGCTTGTGCTACCGGTTGCTACGAAAGGAACGGATTTCCCTTTCAGATATTCTATTTGTTTGTCTTCTTCAAAGGTACGAAGAAGTACTACTCCATCAACTTTGCGGTTAGAGATGATTCTCTCCAATCCTGTAATATCATCCTGCTGACAAATACTAAGCAGAATGTCATATTCCATCATTGCTGCAACTTCCTGAATGCCCATGATTGCTTCCTGGAAAAATGGAAGGTCTACAAGCGCATAGTCTCCTGGCATTACAACACAGATATTATATGTCTTTGACTGTGCCAGACTCTTTGCGATTACGTTTGGCTTATAGTCATTCGCCTCAATATATTCCAAGACTCTCTGTTTGGTTTCTTCGCCGATTCTTCCTTTACCGGATATCGCACGGCTGACCGTTGTCTTCGATACACCAAGTGCCTCTGCCACATCTGAAATTGTAATATTCTTGTTTCCCATAAGTACCTGTCCCCTCTGCCGTTCAATCGGTTGCGCAACTTTATTTTCCTAAAATTCACGAAAGAAGTCAACCCCTTTGTGGCAATCTTTTCCTACATTTGGAAATTCTGTGCATTATGCTCAAAAAAAACATTTCCAATCTATGATGTTTTCTGTTATACTCTTTGCAAATTGAAGCAGGTAATGAGAAAGGAACAACACCTATGAAGACCGACAAACTATATTACGGCGTGGCATATTATGATGAGTATATGCCATATGATAGAGTAGAAAGGGATATGGAGATGATTGCGAAGGCGGGCATGAATGTAATCCGTATCGCTGAGTCTACATGGAGCACCTGGGAGCCACAGGAGGGCGTGTTTGACTTTTCACATCTAAGAAGAATGCTGGATGCTGCTAGAAAACATGGTTTGTCTGTGATTGTGGGAACACCTACATATGCGATTCCAACATGGCTTGCAAAAAAATGCCCAGAGGTTCTGGCGCTTACACATGGTGGGCAGGAGCTGTATGGACATAGACAGAATATGGATATTACGAATCCGGTATATCTGCACCATGCAGAGATTATCATCCGAAAACTTATGGAATATGTGAAGGACGAGCCGCATGTCATCGGTTTTCAGCTTGATAATGAGACCAAAGCATATGACACCTGTACCCCATACGCGCAGGCCAAATTCGTGGAATATATCAAGGAACAATTCCCTGATTTGGATGAATTTAACCACGAATTCGGGTTTGATTACTGGAGCAACCGTATCAATACATGGGAGGACTTCCCCGATGTAAGAGGCACCATCAACCAAAGTCTTGCCGCAGAATACCGCAAGTTCCAAAGACAGCTTGTAACAGATTTTCTCACATGGCAGTCCAACATTATTGCAGAATACAAGCGTCCGGACCAATTCATCACACAGAACTTTGACTTTGACTGGATTGACTACTCCTATGGCCTTCACCCGGATGTCGACCAGTATGCTGCCGCTAAATGCATGACGGTTGCCGGTGGCGACATCTATCATCCATCTCAGGATGATTTAACCGGAAAAGAAATCACCTGCTGCGGCAATATCATCCGCGGATTAAAAGGCAATGACAACTATCTCATCTTAGAGACCGAAGCACAGGGCAATCAGGCATGGCTACCATATCCGGGACAGCTTCGTCTTCAGGCGTATAGCCATATTGCCAATGGCTCTAACTCCGTTATGTACTGGCATTGGCACTCTATCCATAACGCAATCGAAAGCTATTGGAAGGGAGTCCTCTCCCACGATTTGCAGGAAAATGAAACCTATCGCGACTGCTGCACCATCGGTAACGAGTGGAAACGTATCGGTAGCAGGCTTGTAAACCTTAAGAAAACGAATAAAATCGCTATTGTTGCAAACAACGAGGCGCTGACCGGACTTACCCAGTTCCCAGCCGAAACCAAGGATACCCATGGCTATAACCGTGTCCTTCGCTGGTTTACAGACGCACTTATGGAGCTGAATATCGAATACGATATTATCCCGGCGGATGAGAGCCTGCTTGCCAATTACGACTGTATCCTTCTGCCAGCATTTTACAGTGCAAAGGAAGCTTATCTACAGGCACTCGATGCCTATGTAGCAAATGGCGGCAATCTGATTACTACTTATAAATCCGCATTTAGCAATGAACACTTAAAGATTTATGCGGCAACACAGCCACACATTCTGCACAAAGCACTCGGCATCCATTATGACCAATTTACCTATCCAAACAATGTGACCGTTACCTACAATGGCGTTACCTCCGAGGCTTCTGAGTGGATGGAAATGGTATCCTGCGATACTGCCAAATCGCTGGCACATTACGGTCACCATATCTGGAATCGTTACTCCGCTATTGCCAAGAACGCTTATGGAAAAGGACATACTCTCTATCTTGCCACACTATTTGGTATCGATACACTCAAAGAGCTACTTTGGGATTTCTTGGCAGAATGCCAGATAGAAGAACCGGATAAACTATCCTTTGAAGCAAACTACCCGGTTGCGGTAAAACAAGGTATCAATGATGAAGGTAATCATATTCTGTATTACCTGAATTACTCGAACGAGACACAGACGGTAAAGAATATTGCCGGTCCTGCACACGAACTGCTTTCAGGCACAGATGTTCCAAACGACGCAAGTATCGAGCTTGCCCCTTGGGGTGTCGCTATCCTTGCATATTAAATTCTTAAGATTTTCTAAAAATGTTTAAGAAACACCGAAACGCATTGTAAACCCAAAATCGTAGTGCTATAATCAGCCTATCTTAAGAAAAGGAACGTGTGCCTATGACAGAACTTAAAGACCATATTCAAAGTGCATATCAGAAATACAAGCATTTACTACTGCTTTTGTATTTTCCAATTTACTTGGCATGGTTTGCTTTTTTGGAGAAAACCATTACAAAGCATTTTCATGTAATTCATATGGACATCGACGATTACATTCCGTTCTGCGAGTTTTTCATCGTACCATATTTACTTTGGTTCGGATATATTGCGGTCGTGATTATCTATATGGGCTTTAAGGACAAAAAGGAATTCTACAACATGTGCGCCTTCTTGTTTACGGGAATGACGATTTTCCTGATTGTTTCCACGGTTTATCCAAATGGTCACATGCTTCGTCCAACCAGCTTTGAGCGAGATAATATTTTTACACAGCTGTGTGCAATGCTATATCAAACGGATACTGCAACGAATCTTTTTCCAAGTATCCACGTATATAACTCCATTGGAGTACACCTTGCGATTATAAAAAGCGATAAAACCAAGAATAACAAACTGGTTCGCTATGCTTCCGCAACCCTTATGGTAAGTATTATTCTTTCCACAGTATTCCTAAAGCAGCACTCCATGTTCGATGTAATTACAGCGCTCCTGCTCTCTGTGGTTATGTACCTCGTCGTATATGTTCGTGACTGGGAACGCATCAAACGGCTTGTTCGGGCACACAGAAAGAAAGTCATTGAGCGCAAGGAGAAGTTAAAGAGCAAGCTCCCTCAATTCTAGTACAAAGTGCTACTTATACTCTTATCAAAAAAGCTGTTGCAAAATGGATTTTCCCCAAAAATCCGTGGTGCAACAGCTTTATATTATTTTAGGTATCAATTCTTACATTCATCCACGCAAGTAGGTCCTCATATACCATCTGGCGGTCAGTTTCGTTCAAAATCTCATGACGGTCGTTTTCGTACAGCTTATATGTCAAATCCTGCATGCCTGCATTCTGGTACATATAGTATACGTCTTTGACCCCTTTTCCCATACCGCCTACAGGGTCTTGGTCTCCGGATACAATAAACATTGGCAGCTTCTTCGGAATCTTCTTGGCATTTTCCGGATTACAGCTGAAGTTTACCGCTTCAAACAGTCCCTGATATCCGTTTACCGACAGATCGAAGGTGCATGCCTTGGTCTGATAATAATTTCTCACGATATCCACATCCTTGGATAGCCAGCTATTCTCCGGATGCTCACCTGTCAGGTCATATGTCTTATAATCTTTGCCAAAAGTAAGGTTATGCACAAATTTGCTACGATACTTTGGTCCGAAAAGCTTTGCAAACAATTTCGTAATTCCTATTCCAAGCTTCGTAAGATTCTCTGGAGTAAAGCCGGTTCCCATAATGATGACTCCGCGCAGGTTGTCATTGTGAAAAGCCAGATATTTACGAAGCATGAAGGAACCCATACTGTGCCCTAACATAAAGTATGGCTTACCTGCATTCTCTTCCTGAACCAAGGTGCGAAGCTTATGCATATCGGCTACTACAACATCACTTGGTTTACCGACACAGAAATATCCCCAATCCTCTTTTGAAGAAATGGACTGCCCATGTCCGAGATGATCATGTCCCACAACCATATAACCCTTATTCGTAAGGAACTCTGCAAAAGAAGCATATCTTTCGATATACTCTACCATTCCATGTGTAATCTGAAGGATTGCCTTATATTCTCCCGAATCCGGCACCCACTTTACCGCATGAATTGCTGTTTTACCATCGTTCGAAAGGAACGAGAAATTATTTGTTACCATAAAAACCTCCTCTAGTCTTTACAGAACCTGCTCATCTAATGTGTCCATCATATAAGAAATGTCACTTTCCAGTTCCGCTAACTGTTGTTTCTGATTCGCTACATCCTCTTGTATATCACTTAACTGAATCTTATTACGTTCCCCACTCTTTGCAATCTCTTCATCGAGATTTCGCAGTCCCACGACTTTATCCCGAATCAAAATCATATCATCTGAGAAATCTCTCATCGAAGATTCCTCGACTGCCCTGTGCATCTCCTGACTCTTCTTAAGAAGGCGTGTTGCTCCCATATTGCCTTCCTTCATCAGGCTGACCAGACGACCAATAACCTCTTCCAGTTCATCAATACGCTCTTTCGAATGTATCAGGTCTTCTTTCATCGATAGTGCCTTTTTTTCAAAAGTGCTCGCATACTGACGAATCTCCTCCGATGCGGCTACAAACTGCTTGCCACTATCACCCAATCGTCCAGCTTCAATCGCTGCGTTTAGCGCCAGCACTCCCATCTTGCGTCCAGCCTCTTCCAGCTCCTCAAGCTGTCCCACATACGAGGTGTTCGTCGCGCGTATGGTTCCCGAAGCCTCTGTCAGATACTTCGCAGGTGTTGTATAGTGCTTATTCTCCTCCACCAGTGCAGTGGTCGCCTCTAGCTGCTTTTCCACCATGGTACGAAGACTGTCATATTCATCCACTGCCGATTTCAGCTCTCTGGAAAAATCATCAATGGTATGTATCAGTCCGGATTCTTCCTCAATATTAAACATCGCGTGTTCTACAAGGCTGTTGGTATTCTCCATCACCTGACAGACATCTGCATGAATGCGCTTTTGCGCTTCCTCTATCTGCGCCACATCTGCGTCAAAGCCTTCCCTCTTCTCTGACATCTGCGCTAGAAGTGTTCTATTCTGTTCTTCTAATATCTTATTCTTTTTATTCCCAAACATCAAAATGCCTCCAATATGTCTATTTTACAATGACCGACGCTTTTTCGCAATGCTTTACTGAAATAATTGTATCTCAAATTGTAACTCATCCACTCCGCGAAAATTGTTGATTTTTGGAAAATAAACAAGAGACAAACACAAGGAATTGTCTTTTCCATCCATTGCTGCTTGAAGTTCATTTGCACCAAACTTCTCTGCGATATAGCTTAAAAAGCCTTCCACATCTCCAAAATAGATTCCTGTAGCCGGCATCCCACCAGCAGTCACAAGACTAAGCTTTAACACATTGCGATTCTTACCCATAATCATCATGCGTCTTACCGAAACTTTCTTGTCTGCAAAAACAGGCTTGGTATTATCCTTGCCAAATGGTGCCAGAAGGGAAAACTCCCTTACCAAATCCAGACTGACATAATCCATTGGCATCGGCACATCAATGCGAACCTTTGGCGTCATATCGGCTTCTGTCAGAGTCGACAGCTGATTGATACGCACACGGAATGCATCAATATTTTCAATCGGCAATGACACGCCTGCTGCCATAGGATGTCCGCCAAACCTGGTAAACAAGTCCTGACACTTACACATTTCCTCATACATCGAATATTCTTCGATGGAGCGCCCTGATCCCTTCGCGCCATCCTCTGCTTTGGTCAGGATAAATACCGGTTTATAGTACTTCTCGCGGATTCTTCCTGCAATAATCCCCGCAATGCTTTCATGCACCTTTGGCAGATAGATGACAAGAACCTTGTCCCGCTCGCAGTGATGTTCTTCACAGAAGCGCACCGCTTCCTCTACTCCAAGTCTGGTCAATTCCTTTCGCTCATCATTTAACACAACCAGCTCATTTGCAATCCTTGCTGCCTCTCCTTCGTTCGTCTGGAAAAACAATTCCAAGGCTCTTTTTGCCGTATCCAGTCTTCCGCTTGCATTGATACATGGACCAAGCACGAATCCAAAATGAAATGCATCAATCTGCTCCCGCTCAAGCCCGCACTGTGCAATCAGGGCACGCATGCCGGTATTCGTTGTTTTATGAATACGCTTAATTCCCTCTTTTACAAGAATGCGGTTTTCGCCGGTTAGAGACATAATATCCCCCACCGTTGCAAAAGCCACATTCTCCAAAAGCAGTTCCGCTTCACTTACATCGATTCCAAGCTTCTCATATAAGAGACAGACCATCTTCCATGCAACTGCAGCACCACACAGGTTCTTATACGGATAGGCACATTCCTGTTGATGTGGATTCACAATTGCATCCGCAGCACTTCTCTTATAGGTTCTGACGCCATTCACCTCTTCAAACGGAATCTCATGATGGTCTGTGACCAGCACCGTCATCCCAAGCTCCTTCGCATAAGCAATCTCATCTATTGCCGCAATTCCGTTATCACAAGTAAGAATCGTATCTACACCATCCTCGTGCGCCTTTTCAACCAGATTCTTATTCAGACCATATCCATCATGAATTCTGTCTGGAATCTGAATACTTGCACTTGCGCCCGCACGGTCTAATGCCGTCTTCAAAATATACGTAGACATCACCCCATCAATATCATAATCCCCGATGATACGGATGTGCTTCTGTCCTGCAATCTTATCTGCCAAAATATCCACCAGCTTGTCACCGTCACACAACAAATGCGGATTATGTAAATCGTTTAAGTCACCGCTTAGATAGATGCGAATATCCTCATCCTCTACAATGTCTCGATTGCGAATAATTCTCGCAGTAACCTGATCTATCTTGTATTTTTCCCCAATTGCTTTAAAATCCGCCTTCTTATTAACGACTAACCACTGCTGCATATTCTACCTGTTTTAACATAAGTCCTTCCGGCGGAACTGTATATCCCGCCAATTCTCTATTCCTGCCTTCCAATATTCCAACCATATCTTCCGGCTGTTTCGTGCCATTGCCCACCTCAATCAAGGTTCCTGTCATGATACGTATCATATTCTGCAAAAAGCCATCCCCTGTAAAGCTTATGACAATCTCGGCTGGCTTTTCCTCTATCTCAATCGCCAACACGGTACGCACCGTCGATTTTTTCATCTTCTTATTCCCGCAAAAGGACATAAAATCGTGCGTCCCCAAAAGGTATGAGGCTGCTTTTCGCATCCTATCTACATCTAAAGGAGTTGTGTAGGTGTACATGTATTTTCGCTCGAATACATTTGGAATACGGCTGGTATGGATGCGATACTGATAGGTCTTGCCTGTGGCATGAAATCTCGCGTGAAAACGCTCCTCCACTTCCTCAATGGAAGTTACCGCAATGTCCATAGGAAGGTACTGATTCAAATAATCCAGAATCTCTTCCCCCAAAAAAGCTTCCGAAATATGAAAATTCGCTACCTGCCCACAGGCATGCACGCCAGCATCTGTTCTCCCAGAGCCGATGACCTCTATGGGTTCTCCTGCCAATTCCCCCAGCACTGCCTGTAGCTTCCCCTGAATCGTCATGTCTGTCGAGTTTTGCACCTGCCAGCCTTTATATCTAGTTCCATCATATTGTACGAGTATCTTGTAATTTTTCATCATGCGACTATTATAGCATATCTGCCTCATATGCAAAATGACAAATTCTTCCTATTTTTTGGATTTTTTACTGAAGCTCCGCGATACGTGTTACTGCAACATAGATATTGGAAATCTCATACCACGTATTATAGTCAACCACCCCTGTAACCGGCAGACCAAATACCGACTGAAAGACTTCTACTGCTTCTCTGGTCGATGCTCCATAGATGCCATCCGGGCGAATTGTTGGAATGGCCGGATAAGACCGTGAGATTCTAGCCAGTTGCTCCTGTACCTGTCGTACCTTATCTCCCGTTGCCCCCAATCCCAGATTGTAGCCAGGCCATGAAGCAGGAATTCCGGAGATTCCTTCTGCCACATTGATATACATATCATCGCCATAGAAGTATCTTAGAATCTCGATTGCCGAATACCCCTGGTCGCCCAGTGACTTAGAACCCCACTGCGTCATCCAGTTTGGACAGCTTACACGGTCCCCATCGCAATACTGTGTCAGAATTGGCTGCCGGATTCCCGGACGTGACAGGTAGTTTTCAAACTGCTCATCTACAACTCTTGAGATACTCTGATAAAAGTTTCTTCCCGGAATAAACTTATGGTCGTATGCAGTAGAAGAAGTAATGGTGAACTGATAGCCTTTTCCCCTGTACCACTCCGTGTATACGCGGTTTAAGGTAAAGGACATAATTGCAAGAACATTGGCACGAATCGTTGCATCCGGCCAGGTTGCATAGATTTCGCTGGAAGCAACATTCTTGATGTAATCACGATAACGCACATAATAATTTGTTGCCGTGTTATCCCCTGGAGCTCCATCATGTACGACGATATATTCCGGAATTACCACCCGACTAAGTACGATTTCTCCAGTATCGGTAACCGTCTTTACTTCTTCCTCCGGAATCTTCGGCGGGTAATCCCCATACAGGGTGTGCGGCCCAATTACGATATTATTCTCTGCTGGCGCAGCCGAATCGAGTGACTCCATCTGTACCGGCTGTTCTGAGAATTCCTGTGACATCACCTCAATGCCGGAAATCTCGATTTCCCGATAACCTTCTGCCTGAACGATAATCGAATACTCCGCATATGGTTGTCTATCCTGTGGCTGCATCGAATACTCCAGTGGCGGTGTCCGAAGCGTAATCGTTGGAGCAACACCTGAGATATCTGTCGTCAGCTCTTCTATTGTATCCTGAGGCCCCCCCGTATAGGTAACAATAATTCTAGCATTGGATACTGGCGTGCCATCTGACTTCGACGCCACACGAATTCGCAACTGTCCTTCATCAATCTGGTCCTGTAGCGGAGTCGCATTCTGTCGTGGCGTCACATCCTGTAACGCACGCAAATCCTTTCCGCTATACATATCTTTGGTATCTCTTCTATATTGGCTCATACATTCTCCTTAGCCGGTGCATCGCACCAGATTTTTAGTCTCTCCACATTTTATGCTAACAGCTTATAAATGTTGCATATCTGCTTAATTTTTTGATATAATATAAAAAATCATTTTTTAAGGAGCTTTTGAAAATGCATACATTTCAACCATATCCAATCGACATGTTAGAACTGAATCCATTCACCAAACTTGGCAAAGAATGGGCGCTTGTTACTGCTGGAAATAAACAAGAATGTAACACCATGACCGTATCCTGGGGAGGTGTCGGTGTTATCTGGGGGAAAAATGTCGTTTACATTTTCGTAAGAGATTCTAGATATACCAAGGAATTTATCGATAACGGCGAGTTCTTCTCACTTTCCTTCTTTGATGCGGACTACCATACCGCGCTCGCTTATTGCGGCGGTCATTCCGGACGCAATGAAAACAAATGGGAGAAAGCAGGGCTTACCCCGGCATTTCGTCACAGTATTCCATATCCGGACGAAGCAAACCTAGTTATGCTTTGCAAGAAAATGGCTGCTGTCCCAATGCCAGAGGAGACCTTTACCGACAATTCCATTATGGAAATCTGGTACAAAGACCATGATATGCACACCATGTATGTTGGGGAAATTATAGAAGTAATGGCGCGTTAAAAAACGCGCCATTTTCTTTTCGAAAAGCTTCAAAAGTGCTGATAGACCTAACGATTTTTCGTACTGATGGACTCAATTGCAACCGCACCACCACGTACAATATTGATGTGTTTAAATCTGGATTTTACAAGGGCAATTAGCTCGTTGTTCTTGCGCTCAATCATTTTGCATTCGAGCAATACGCTGTCTACGCCGATATCTACCACGTCCACCGCAAATACCTGCGCGATTTGGAACACCTCTGCCTTTTCCTCTGGAGTGATATTATTGACCTTGATATATAATAGCTCCTTCATATGTGTCGGAGTGTCTGTAAGGTCCATAACTTTGATAACCTCTACCATGCGGTTGAGCTGCTTCTTGACCTGTTCAAAAGTGATGTCATCACTCGTCACACCAATCGTCATTCGCGAAATCGTTTCATCCTCTGTCGTTCCTACGGTTAAGGAATGAAGGTTGTAGGATTTTCCTGCAAAAAGCCCTGCAACCTTGGCAAGTACGCCGACTTCATTCTCTACATACATTGCAATCCATCTGTTTTTCATTGTCATGGCATACCTCCTACTTCAATATCATCTCGCTCATTGGGTTTCCACCCTTAACCATTGGAAGTACGATTTCGTCTGTGGAAATCATGAATTCAATAATGGTTGGAGCGTGCTTATGTTTCTTTGCTTCTGCAAAAGCAGCATCAATATCTTCTTCTTTTTCTACACGAATTCCGTAAGCGCCATAGCTTTCCGCCAGCTTCACAAAATCTGGTGTATATGGTGGACAGGATGAATTCGGTCCTTTACACTCGGTTGGACAGGTTACACGACGTCTTAAGCATGTCGCACTGTAACGCTTGCCATAGAATAGCTGCTGCATCTGACGCACCATGCCGAGGTAATAGTTGTTAAGTATACATACCGTCACTGCTGCGCCCTGTGTTACTGCGGTCGCCAGCTCCTGAATGTTCATCTGCATACCGCCATCGCCGGAAATACATACGACATCGGTATCCGGATTGGCAATCTTAGCACCGATTGCTGCTGGGAATCCAAAGCCCATGGTTCCAAGACCACCCGAGGTAATCATCTTGTTGTTACAACCCATTTCCAGATATTGGGTTGCCCACATTTGATGCTGCCCTACGTCAGTTACATAGATGCCTTCTGGATAATTTGCATTGATATGCTCCATAATCATCTGAGGAGTCATACCCTTATCGCGGCGCATTTCCAGCGGATTCTCCGCTTCCCATGCATGGATTTCTTCCATCCACCCCTTGATTTTCTTGGTTTCTGCCCATTCAATCAGTTTCTCTAATGCAAGTCTTGCATCCGATACCACCGGAACATCTACAACTACGTTACGTGAGATGGATGCTGTATCAATATCAATATGAATAATCTGAGCCTTTGGCGCAAACTCATTCAAATCGCCTGTAATTCTGTCATTAAAACGCGTTCCTATCGAGAAGAGCACATCACATTCGCTAACCGCTTTATTGGCCGCGTATTTGCCGTGCATACCGCAGTTTCCGATATAAAGCTCGTGTGTGGTTGGAATTGCGCCTTTTCCCATAATGGTCGTTACCAATGGCACATTCATCTTCTCCACAAACTGCTGTAACAAGTCATTTGCCTGTGCAATATTGATTCCGCCGCCAGCTAAAATCAGAGGCTTCTTCGCACTCTTTAACAGCTTGTATGCCTTTTTGAGCTGACCGATATGTACACTGTTATTTGGCTTATAGCCACGGATATCCACATGGGATGGATACACGGACGAACCAAGCTCTGTCTGGATATCCTTTGGGATATCGATGAGAACCGGACCCGGCTTCCCTGTACTTGCAATCTCAAACGCCATCTTGATAATACGCCCAAGATCCTCGCGTCGTCTTACGGTCACACCGTACTTGGTGATGCTTCTTGTCATTCCAACGATGTCAACCTCCTGAAAGGCATCGTTACCGATAAGATTTAGTGGCACCTGACCGGTAAAACACACAAGTGGAATATTGTCATAATGTGCATCTGCAAGGCCTGTCATGATGTTGGTCGCACCAGGGCCACTCGTCACAAGGCATACGCCTACCTTGCCTGTGGACTTCGCATAGCCTTCGGCTTCATGGATTAAACCCTGTTCATGACGTGGTAAGACCACTCGGATAGAGTCCTGCTTATACAATTCATCAAACAAATCTGTAACTGTTCCCCCAGGATACCCAAATATGGTATCTACCCCTTCTTCTTCCAAGGCTTTTACAAATAACTTTCTTCCTGTAATATCCAATCTCAACACCTCATTTTCATAACTTCTGTGTAATCATGTTACACCTATATATCAAAGCAACTTCTTCTTCGATGCCTACTTTACTCTTTCATACTTGTAAAAATAGAATTCCAAGTCGAAGTACGTCTGTTCTTCGCTGTCTGCCACAACCTTCCACTCTGGCTTCTCATCCAGATTTGGAAAGTACGCATCCGCGTCATATGCATAATCAATCTTGGTAATATGAGCCACATCACATTCATCCACCAATGCATTGTATATCTGCTCTCCGCCAATGATATAGATATCTTCGCTGTTGTATTTCTGCAGTTCCTCATGCAATTCTTCCATGGAGTGCACGATAATTGCGTCATTTACCTTGTATCTTGGATTGTGCGTCAACACAATATTGGTACGGTTCTTTAGCGGCATTCCGTTTGGAAAGCTTTCCAGCGTCTTTCTTCCCATAACGACCACTTTTCCGGTTGTTGTCTCTCTGAAAAACTTCTGATCCATTGGAATACGCACCAAGAGCTGATTGTTTTTTCCGATGGCCCAGTTTTTATCTACTGCTGCAATTAAATTCATGTTTGTTTCCTCACTCAAATGATATGTTATTTCTTCTATCCCGC
>CAYPAM010000025.1:0-14149 GCA_964408715.1 uncultured Lachnobacterium sp. | reverse complement strand
CTTCTAGCAGAAAGCTCTTTAAGGACTATGGCATTTTCCTATGACAAACACGGCAGGGGGAGTGGTGGCAAGCTATATTATGAGAACATATAAAAAAGCTGTTGCGCCACGGATTTCGTTGTCGGAATCCATTTTGCAACAGCCATCTCTTTTTTACTCATTTGTTGATTTCAACTACTCAATCGATTTCAGCGCCTCAACCGGGTCAATCCTATCCAATGATCTGTCCGTAATGAAGTTTACGATAATCGCAAATATAATCGCCAGAGCTACGGATATCACAAAGCTGATTGGGTAGATATGCGCATCAAAGTAAATCGATGGCATATTCAGTACTGACATCAGCCACTCCCCGAAGACCTTTCCAAGTGGAAGTCCAAGTACAATTCCAATACTGGTCAGGATCAAGGTCTCTTTATTCACATAGGCGTGCACCTCTGAATCAAAGAAGCCCAATACCTTGATGGTCGCAAGCTCTCGCTCTCGCTCAGAGATATTCGTTGTCGCAAGCGTAAACAAGACAACAAAGGCAAGTGCTGCAGCCAATGTGATAACGATATATACAATAAGATTTAGAATTCTAAACACCTGGTCAGCCGCCTCTTCAAAGCCGGCCGCTGCTGATGCAGACAGGATGCCATCCGCTTCTGCAAGTGCATCTGCCCATTCTGCATGCTTGTCATCATCTGTATTCAGACGAATCAATGCTGCATTGCCTTCGAACTCCCCAAACATCTCTTCATAGGTCGCCTGTGTCATATATACACAGTTACCTAAGTAGTTCATCGCAATGTCTGTCACCTCAACCTCTGCCATATCAAGCTGTAGCGTCTGAATTGAAATCACATCACCCTTCGTACAACTCAGCAGATTCATCACATTAATGGTTACATAGATATCTCCATCATTCAGGCGCAGAGAATCTCCATCCTCATTACGAAGATTGATATATCCACGCAGGTTGCCACCCTCTGGCACAACCATAATCTGAACCGTCTCTTCCTTTCCTTTTTCATTGATTACCTTGATATTGCTGATATGCATATTCAGATAAGAACGAATCGCTCTATCATCATCAATATTTTCAAGCAGCGTCTCATTATCCTGTGCAATTACCATTGCATCATAGATATAAACACTGCCATACTGCTTGTTCATAAGCTCTGTTACCGTATCCTTAATGGTAAATCCCGCAACCAGAATTGAGGTACATCCTGCAATACCGAACAACGTCATAAACAGACGCTTCTTGTAACGGAACAGGTTACGCACCGTAACCTTATTTAAGAACGATAACCGTCCCCAGATAGATGGGAATCTTTCCAGAAATACACGCGAGCCATTCTTCGGTGCCTTTGGTCGCATCAGAGTTGCCGGCATACGAGACAGCTCTGTCTGACAAGAGACAATGGCAGCCCCAACGATTCCTACGATGAATAAGAGGATGCCTCCGATGCCATATAGGTAGTTGAATTCCAACACATAGCTTGGAAGCTGATACATAACACCAAAAATCACAAATACAACCTTTGGCAACACCACATATCCCAATATATCGCCCAGGATTCCACCAAAAATACATGCAAGCAATGCATATACAACGTATTTTCTGCGAATCTCTTTGTCGGTAAATCCAAGCGCTTTATAGGTTCCGATTAAGCCACGATCTTCTTCTACCATTCGTGAAATCGTCGTTAAGCTAATCAATATCGCAACTGTAAGGAACAGAAGCGGGAATGCATTTCCAATGGCTTCAATACACTGTGCATCTGTCTTGATGTTGTTATAACCGCTCAGGGAAGTACGTGTGGAGATATACCACTCGGTCATCTTAAGCTCTTCAATTTCTTTTCGAGCCTCGTCGATTAAATCCTGTGCTTCCTGCTTCTTATCTTCATATTCAGAAACATTTGCCTCTAATTCACTTTCACCAGAAGCTAATTCCTCTTTGCCACTTTCTAACTCTTCCCAGCCGTTTTCGATTTCTGCGCGGGCTTCTTCGAGTGCAGCCCAGCCTTCTTCGAGCCCAGCCCAGCCTTCTTCGATTTCCTTTACACCGGCTTCATATTCTGCCTGAGCCTGTTCTAACTGTGCGTGGGCTTCTTCCAACTGCTTTTTGCCGTCCTCTAGCTCCTTCTTACCATCCTCAACCTCCTGTCGACCAGCTTCTAATTCTGCTCGACCAGCCGCAATCTCCTGATAAGCTGCTTCTTCCTGTTTATCAATCTCTTCCAGCGAAGCTTCATATGCGCTAAGCTGCTTTTCTAAGTTTTCGAGTTCCTCCTGTCTTTCGGTAAGTTCTTCTTCCTTGTCCGGAATCTCTTCTTCCGTAAGCGCATCTAAGCGTGCCTGCTCTTCCTCAGACAATTCTTCTGTCTGTGCCTTTTCCTCCAGCTTAGCTTTTTCCGCTTCTAAAGCCTCCAGTTGACTTTCTAAGACTTTAATCTCTGCTTCTGCGGTTCGAATATTTGACTTCGTAGAAGTAATCTGTCCTTTGATTAGAGTTCGCATGGTTTCAAACTGCTGTGGAATGGACTCTTCGGTTTCATTTAAGATATCCTCGGTTTGCGCCAGCATTTCCTCGGTTTGCTTTAAGGTTTCTTCGCCTTCTGCCAGCTCTTCCTCTCCGGCTTCAAGCTCCGCCCATGCAGCCTCTAACTCTTCCTTAGCAGCGTCTAATTGACGTTCTGCACGCTCTAACTGACGCTGTGCCTTTTCCAGCTCGCGCTCAGCTTTGGCAATATCCTTCTCTCCCCGCGCCAATTCCTTTTCGCCTTTTTCGAGTTCCTGCTTTGCATCCGCAATCTCTTTGATCGCATCATTGATTGCATCTTCCGCCTCGCTGAACTTATCGTTCATCTCGTTCTCAGCGTCGTCTATCTTGTCAATGGCTTCTCCGGTAATCTCGTCATAACGCATCTGCTCACGGTCCGCCATAATCTCCGCTTCAATAATAGAAACAATGGTATCTACACGTTCTTCATATGCATCCGAATAACACAACAGATCATCCGCACCCGTGATGGTCATATAAATCGCTGTATAGATATCGCTCTCGATTGCTTCCGGCAACACGAAAAAGGTATAGTCGGTTGTCGAATTCGCACGGAATGCAACTGCACCCTCATTACTATTGATGTCTGTTACATCAATTACCACACCTACAATTGTATATTCCGTAATCAGAATATTCGGTGTTTCTTCCTCTTTATCAATCTCGATTTCGAAATCCTCATCCTCAGAATCATCTACATCGTCTGCATCGTCTGCACCCAGGTCCTCCTCGATGATAACCGTATCACCAAGCTGTTTACCTGTCTCTGACATGTAATCCCTCGTAACCAGAATCTCGTCTGCGCGAAGTGGCATTTCGCCTTCTAACAGATATGGGACATTGATGCCCTTTTGACTTAATACATTTAAGGTTACCTGTTTGGTTTTTCCCTCATGATAGGTAAAAACCGTCTCGCTATATGTACCCTCTACATCCTCTACTCCGCCGAGACGTGACAGCACGTTCACATCTGTATCGGTAAGGCCCATGGTTGACACAATCATGATATCCATCAGATTCTGTTCATCGAAGAACTCGTCTGCGGTATATCGCAGGTCATCGCAGGCAGCCTTTAAGCCTGCCAGCATACATACCCCAAGAGCAGCTATCAGCATTATGGCAAAGAAACGTTTTTTCCCTTTTACAATTGTCTTAACGATATCTTTTGTATATGCCTTCATTTATCTCCTCGTTACCACTCAATATTCTCTATTGATACTGGATAATCATTTTTTGAAATCTCTGTTACCTTACCGCTCTTAAAACGAATCAGACGGTCTGCCATTGGCGCAATCGCTGAGTTGTGTGTGATGATAATTACGGTAATATTTTCTTTGCGGCAGGTATCCTGCAATAGCTTTAGAATCTGCTTACCTGTGTTATAGTCCAGTGCTCCGGTTGGCTCGTCGCACAGAAGCAGCTTTGGATTCTTCGCAAGCGCTCTTGCAATGGATACACGCTGCTGCTCGCCGCCCGATAGCTGTGCCGGGAAGTTGTCCTTTCGATGAGACAGACCAACCTTGTCCAATGTCTCGGATGCATCCAATGCGTCCTTACATACCTGTACTGCCAGCTCAACATTCTCAAGCGCAGTCAGGTTTGGAACCAAATTATAGAACTGGAACACAAAACCGATATCTGTTCTACGATATCCCACCAGCTCATGCTTGTCGTATTTGGTGATATCGTTGCCGTCTACGATAATCTGTCCCTTTGTTGCCACGTCCATTCCGCCCAGAATATTCAGCGCGGTTGTCTTTCCTGCACCAGAAGAACCAAGCACAACTGCAAGTTCACCTTTTTCAACGAAGAAGCTTGCATCATCTAACGCCTTAATAGTGTTCTCTCCTGTCGAGTATTCTTTTGAAATGTGGTTAAATTCAATATATGCCATTATTTTTCTCCTAAGTATTCAATTACACTATGTGCGGCGACATTGCCCTCGCCTACTGCCTTTGCGTATTGATATGGTTTTCCTGTACAATCACCGATTGCATATACACCCGACAGGTTTGTCTCCTGTCTGCGGTTGACGCCGATGTGTCCGTCCTCCATGGCAAGCCCCGCAAGAAGTGTTGTCGGTGCAATCGAGCTTCGCATAATGAAGATTCCGTCCACCGCAAGGGCTGTTCCATCTGCCAGAAGCAGTTCTTCTACACGAAAACCACCCTTTATCTCCTTCGGCGCTTTTTGCATAAGCTCTATATTCTCGCCACTTATTTCGCAGTCCTTATAAAAAGGGAACAGATACACATGCTCGGCGAGCTCACTTAAGAACCTCACTTCATGCTCGAAACGCTTCGAAGTTGCAATCACTGCAATGTTTTTGCCCTTATACAACGCACCATCACAGGTTGCACAATAGCTTACTCCGCGTCCTACGAATTCTGCCTCTTTCTGATATTGATTCGCTGCCACAACGCCCATCGCAAGGATAATCGTATTCGTCTCATAGAACTGATTCTCTGCCATCACGTTATAATAACCGCCCATATCATAGATGGTAGTGACAAGCTTATCTGTGATTTCTAAGCCCATTGCGTCCTTATGCGTCGAAAAAGCCGTAAGCAGGTCTTTTCCACTGACTTGCGGCAGTCCCGGATAGTTATTCACCACTTCTGCCTTTTCCACCTTATCGCTGAGATTGGCATTTCCAAACCACAGAAAAGCCTTATTATATGTTTTTAAATTAATCGCAGCAGATAGCCCCGCAGGACCACTTCCGATAATAATACAATCATATCTCATATATACACCCCAAATGTTAACGAAATGTTTTCACTATACATTATAAGAAGACTCTTTTTGAATTACTAGTACTTTTTTCTTATTTTTTCTAAACTATCGCTTCAAAATATATTGTCTCCCTACCAAAAAGATAATATAATCGGCATAGGGAGAATTTTTGCAATAGCCAAAATACAACTTACAGAGGATGATTATATTATGAGGGAAACAATTAAAAAAGACGGCGTTCGCGTACTCGTTATATGCCTGGCCGCTCTTATTATGGCGGCTAATATCAAGACCTTCGTCCAGACAGGGGGCATGATTCCAGGTGGCGCAACAGGTCTTACGATTCTGATTCAGCGAGCGTTTGAGACCTTCTTCTCGCTACATATTCCGTATACGGTTTTAAACGTCGCTTTGAATGCAATTCCGGTTTATATTGGATTCCGTTATATCGGAAAGAAATTCACCTTATATTCCTGTCTGATGATTTTCCTGACAGGTATATTTACAGACTTGATTCCAAGCTATGTCGTGACTTATGATATCCTGCTTATCAGTATCTTTGGTGGCATCATCAACGGCTTTGCTATCAGCCTTTGTCTTATGGTAGACGCGACTTCAGGTGGAACAGACTTCATCTCGATATACTTCTCGCAGAAGACAGGCTCAGATTCCTTCAATCTCATCCTTGCAATCAACGTTGTGATTGTAGGCCTCGGCGGCATCATCTTTGGCTGGGACATCGCCTTGTATTCGATTATTTTCCAATTTGCATCTACACAGGTGCTACATCTTCTATACAAAAAATATCAGCAGCAAACCTTGTTTATCGTAACAAACAAGGCTGCTGCTGTATGTGAAGCAATCTCTAACATCTCTCACCACGGCGCGACCATCCTACAGGGCGAAGGCTCGTATGAAGGCCACGAACGTAGCGTTGTATATTCGGTTGTTTCAAGTTCCGAAAGCCAGCGTGTAATCGCCGCCATCAAGGAGGTTGATCCACAGGCTTTCATCAATGCGATTAAAACAGAGCGCGTGCAAGGCCGCTTCTATTTTAAGCCAAAAGACTAAATGAATTATTCTTTGACTGCAAGTGTTGCCGGTGGCTGGGACAAAATCCCATACACTGGCAATATGCTTATCAGGCTATGTAACAGATAGATTGCCACCAGAAGTAACGCCACTGCCCATCCCGGGAAGATTAAGCTCATCTGAAGCGAAGGAATCGCGCTTACAGCCTTAAGCACCGCACTTGTGATAAGCACTGCCGGAAGCGATGTATAGCAGGTCATAAAAAACATTTCCAATATATATGCCTGCAGGATACTCTTCTTGGATATTCCAATCAGGCGATATACCGTCAGCTCTTCACTTCTTGATACCGCATTGGATTTCACGGTAAAATACACCATCACAAGCGACAATATCACACAGATAAATGCAATTAGGTACTTCGCATCCAGGTCAACCTGATTTGCTTCCTTGTATTCTTCTACCTGTGTTGTGTGAGGCACTGAAATCTGAAGGATAAAATCCTGTCTGTAATCATCCTTTACCGCTTCAAAGTAGCTTACTGCTCCCTCTTCATCATAGGCATAAAACATGCAGTTTTTAAACTCATAAATAACAACATCGCGCGCATTGATACAGCCCTGATCTGACATAACATAGTTGGCGCCCAGTGAATCCGGGAAGGTTCCAACGATGGTATATTCGTGGGTATCATCATCGCCAAGTGTGACCGTGTAATCTCCGGATATGCTTACAGAGCTTTCATACAGACCCTCACGAACAAGCACTTCATCATCTGCCAGCTTTACGTCTGTATACTCCCCCGGGTATTCCTCCTGCAATTCTTCGATACTTGCGACCTTAACACCCTGCGACTTAAAGCCTAACAAAACATTCTGTCCACAGTATAGATTGGATTGTCCGGAATCGCAGATACCTACAATCTCAACCTCAACGCTGGTACTTGCAACAAGAAGTGTTTTTCCAAGGAAGTTCTCTGGTTCCTCCAGCATAGAGGATACAACACCGCCTGATTTTAACATCTGGTTTACGACACGGATATCCAGTACAACTTCATTACGTTTGTCCGGTGTTCTGCCATAGATTATGGTTGATTCATCCAGATATGCCTTGTCTACATAACAGTAGTTCGTCAGTCGTTCCACGAGATTTTCCATCTGCTCGTAGCCCTCGCCCTGTAGGTAGAGGTTGACATCCGGCACTGCAAAAACAGTACCATATTCATTATCTGCAAAATGTTCCCATGCAAATTCCATAATCGCCATCTGTGACGCACTATCTCGCAAGGAAGACACCTTCGCAAAGTCCAGATACACATAATGCGAATCTGTCGTTACGATGGATTCCTCATCCACGGATACTGTATTTATAAAGTCGGCTACAACCACGGAGAGTAGCACACCTGTTGCAATCAACACACCTGCGACAAACGCCTGCTTCTTACCCATCAGGCGGATGTTCTCCAGCGCCATATGCAAAATCTCACGAAACGCCAGATTCGCGCTTCCCTTACTCTTAAGCTTTGGAAGGTTGTAAGACACCTTTTCCATCTGTTCCATATCGAACTTCGGACGGTGCTCATCTAACATATAGATGCCGCTTTCTTCGCCTTCCAGAATCACATCACAGTTCATATGATTCTTGATATATAACTTGCCATCACGGAAAGCGAGTGTTAATCCAACCCCCCCCTCTGCGATTGCTTCCTTCTGTGTACCCTCCACATAGATACGGAAATTGGCAAAATCATTGGCAAGTGTCTCGCACTCCATTTCCTTTAGATAGATATTCGCATCATCCCCGCGTTCATAGCTGTCCGCTGCATGGTTTTCCACATCCGAGATGACCTGACCATCGCGAATCTCGATAATTCGGTCTGCAAAGAAGCTCGCAATTCTTCTCTCATGTGTAACAAGAATTACCAGACATTCCTTGGAAATGCTCTTTAAGATGCTCATCGTGCGAAGTGTATTCTCTTCATCTAGGTTTCCTGTTGGCTCATCCGCCAGAATAATATCTGGAGACTTCACAAGCGCTCTTGCGATAGACACGCGCTGCTGCTGTCCCCCGGAAAGCTTGGATACCTGCTTCTTTTTGTATTTTCCCATGCCCAGCATGTTCAATACATATTTGACACGCTCTTCCTTCTCCTCTTCGCTAATATCAAAACGGTTGAGCGCCAGCTTCACGTTATATCCAACCGTGTGATCTCCGAGCAGGTAATAATTCTGGAAGATATAATCGAACCTGTCATTTCGGATTGGTTCCATCACCTTTGGGTTGTAGCCCTTTAGCGTGGTCTGGTCGATGGTAATCGTTCCACCGGAGAAGGTATCAAGTCCACCGATTGTATTAAGGAGCGTGGTTTTTCCCGAACCACTCTCTCCAAGAAGACATACAAGTCCTGTCCGTCCGAATTCCAGAGAGACGTCCTTTAATACCTTTTCCTCGTTTCTTTTGCCTTCATTATAGGTTTTATATAAATGCTCAATCTTTATCATGCGTTTAACCGTCCTTTCAATAATTTATTAAAGGCGGCAACCGTCAGTACGGAAAGAATCAGGTTGTATGCCACAAAAAGCACATATCCCTTGCATTCATAGTACCACATCATTTCCGCAATAATTGGAACACCCGCAAGGTTAAGACCCCACATAAGTGCAATGGTAATTACCATCGCCGCAAGGCAGTAAACGCCGATTTCCAAGTAGCTGATTTTGCGAATCATCTGCATCTTCATGCCGATAAACTTCAATACAAAATAATCCTTTACACGAATCTTCATCAGCGAACGAAGAATCAGAATCTCCGCAAGCACCAATGCCACCAATCCGGCAAAGCAAATCGCCATGACTTTTAATCGGTCATACACGAGTGTTTCGTCATAGTCCTTCATCCCGATACGAATGGTGCTAAGCGCCTCGTATCCTAGGCCTTTTACTGCCTGCAACACCTCATCCGTCTTCGCATAGCTGCTTATGTATACCGTAGCCTGTTTATTTTCTACTGTATAATGTGCATCGTAGAATTCCTGACTTACCTCTAAAAAGTCTCTTGTGTGCGCCGTTGTCTTCTCAAGCACCTCAATCGTTTCTTCTACATATTCGTCCGAAGCATCTCCATTCTCATCATATACCCATGTACGGAAAAGGATTTCTCCCGTGACTGCTTCCTCGATATTTTTTGACACACGCACCTGGTTGCCTACAAGGTCATCTGCTACAACCAGCACCATTTCCGGTTTCTGTGCGTAATCCATCTTCTTGTAGTCGTATGCATAGATAAGACGATAGAGGTCAGAATCCATATCCATAGACAGCATCTGACACAGCTCAGTTGTAAAATAAACCTGCTTCGTCTCTTCTTTTAAAATGCCGACAATCGTCATATCTTCTACATAGTATTCTCCGTCATCCCAGATATTGTTTGCCTTGAAAAAGCACTGCTTCGTCTTACCCAATACGCTGTCATTCGGTGCGTATAACACGATTTCATTTCTACTCTGCGGCATACGACCATATGCCAAATCCTCCTCTGTGATACAGTCCGCAGAACGCACGAATTTGGTATCTGACAAGAATTTCAGCGATGTTACCGGCTCTCTTTGTCCACGGTGGAAGCTATATAGATACTCGTAATCCTCATCTTCCTCAATATAGTAATTGATATCGTTGGCATAATCACAGGAATCCACATCCACCACATAGGATAGCTTTGCAAGCTTCTCATAGTCTTCCTCTGTGAATACGCTGCCGTCTGCTTTCTTCACTACCAAACGGGTATCGTTTTCCTGATAAAATGCTTTGTTTGAATAAATCTTGGTTGTGATATCATCCTCGTGCACAAGCAACTGTCCCATAAGTAGGAAGGATGCCACCGCAATAACGGTCAAAAATACCGTAAAAAGCGTTGCTCTTCCAAGCTGGGTCATGGCATTCTTCTTGGCAAAATACCATGCCGTCTTCAACTGCCAGAGGAATTCCTGTACGCCCGAAGCTGTCTCCTCTGGTATGTCGTGCGCACTTGCTTCTACTATCGCCTCTTGCTTTGCTTCATCAACGCTGGTTGTGACAACACCTGCTGGAACGCCTGCCGCCTCCTCGTTTACCTGCACATCCACAACAATCTCACCGTCGTGAATGCGGATTTTTCTGGTTACATATGGAGCCGCCTGCTCATAGTTATGGGTAACCATAATTACGAGACGGTCTTTTGACAGTTCCTTTAATAAGGCGATAATCTGGTCTCCAGTCTCGCTGTCCAGATTACCGGTAGGCTCATCTGCGACGATAATGCCTGTGTTTTTCGCCAGCGCACGCGCGATGGACAGTCTCTGTTTCTGACCACTTGAGAGTTCTGTCGCCTTGTGCAGCTCGTATCCTTCAAGGCCTACCAATGACAGGTAGTGTCTTGCGGTTTTTTCGGCGGTCTCTTTCGTTTCACCCATGATAAGAAGACCACTCATCATATTGTCTAAGACAGTATAATGACCGATCAGACTGTAATCCTGGAACACATAGCCAATCTTATTCCTACGATATGCTTCCCAATCCGCATCGTCGTACTGGAAGGTTGGTTGGCCATCCACATACATTTCACCATCATCGAAGGTATCCATACCGCCGATGATATTAAGAAGGGTCGATTTACCGCTACCGCTTTCCCCTGTGATAGCTACAAATTCACCCATCTGAAATGTAAGATTCACCTTGCGAAGCGCCTGCGTCACAGCAGTTTTCGCATAGTAGCTCTTGCTGATTCCTTCAAGCTGGATTCTTACCTTTCCCATATATAATTCTCCAATTCCTTTATTTTCCCTATTAAAGTTCATAACCAGCGCCGTTTACGTACGACGCAAAAAACGGGAGAGCCGTTCTGCTCTCCCGCTTACTTGCCCTTAAGTTTATTCTATAATAATTCTAGCTCAAGTTCAAGCCGATATTTAGTTTTATCTAAAGTATTTTACTTTGTTCCGAACATATAATTGTGATATACCTTGAGGGTATGTTCAAAACCACCCTTTACCGGAAAAATCTTTGGTGGTTCTTCATTTTCATTCATCTATACTTCTCAAATAGTGCAAGATATTGGTTTTCTACCTGCTCGAATGGAACAACTGTATAATCCAGCTCGATTTTTAGCTCTGGCGCCTTGCGCTCGGATGGCTCATGTAAAAGCACCTTCAAATCATAATATAGCATTTCATCATCGATGGTTTTTACCAGCTTCTGTTCCTCTTCGGAGAGTCCGCCGCCTAAGAATCTCTCATAAATAAGCTCTAGCAGAGCCTCCTCCGCCTGCACATATTCCGGCAAGGATGCCTTGAATGGTCTTGGCACATCCGACATATAGCTTTCACTCGCGTCGTGCAGCAGACACGCCAGAATCACACGCTTCGAATAGCCTCTTTGCTCCGCTTCACGCGCACAGTTGATGCAGTGCTGTGCCACCGAGAAGAACGTCTTTACATGTCCGTTGCCTCTGCACGTCAGTGACAGGGCATGCGCAATATCTCGTATATCAAAAAGCGACGCATCCGGTGCCGTCGGGTCAAAATGTTTTCCTGTATAGGTTGTTATATAACTCATGCTTTTACCTCTTTTCCATAGATGTCATAGTAATCCAATCCCATGTAAAACCTCATTGGTTTTCGTATCACTATAAGTATATTGTAATTTCTCTAACTCAAATGGAAGTCTAGCTCTATCACTCAGCTTAATAATCTCATAATTAATATGCAGGCGCTCAATATCTCCCACGATAGACTCGCGAACACTTTTCTTCGCAATTTGGTCAGCATGTACAAGAATCCCCTCTAAGCTTCCAAACTCCTGCAATAGTGCTGCTGCGGTCTTAGGTCCAACGCCCCTTATCCCCTTGATATTATCCGCATTATCACCAACCAGCGATTTATAATCAGCATACTGCTTTGGTGTAATCCGGAATTTGTCTTTGATGAATTCCGTATCACACATCGTTGTACATTTCCCACGATAACGCAACACACGAACCTGTTCGTTAATCAACTGAAAAAAGTCGCTGTCCCACGAAGCAATCACAAGCTGTCGTGCATCCTTATCCCTCTCTGCCTGTCCATAAGCAAACACATAGCTTGCAATCACATCATCGGTCTCCACAGCCGTTGTCTCGCAATGCTTGATTCCCATATAATCCAGCGCGCAATATACATCCTCCAGTTGTGAAAAGGGATTCTCCTCTTCTGCCACTTGCGAATAATCGATTCGATTATCCTTGTACTCCGGCAGAAGCTCGTTTCTACTATTCTCATGCTCTCCGTCAAACAGCACAACCAAATGTGTCGGATGCACCTGCTTGATAATCTTAATCAACGCCCCAACAAATCCAATAACTCCCTGAATTGCCTTTCCATCCGCATTCACGATACGGTTCGGCATCCCATAGAACATCTGGAATAATAGGTTGTGTCCATCAACAATAAGCAACGTATCTCTTGAATTCATTTTCTTTTCCATCTAATTCCAAATAATTTAATTCTTCGCCATGCCACTTAACGTATCATAAAGCTCTGAATAATCCTTCTTCAAATTGATGATTTTTCCATCCTCATTTAGGAAACAATGCTCCGAATGGCCTTCACACACCACAGCAGCATCTCTTCTCATTTCGTAACCGATTTTTAGCTTCACGCCCTTAAATTCTTCTACCCAGACTGCAATATCCACTACGTCGCCAAACATAGTGCTCACTTTATATTTGCATTCAACTCCTGTTACAGGAGAAATAACACCCATATCTTCTAATTTCTTATAATCCCACCCAATTTGACTTAGAAAATCAATTCTGGCTTCCTCCATCCAACGAACATAATTGGAATGATGTACAATTCCCATTTTGTCTGTTTCATAATACTGCACCTTGTGCTGATATATATTCATGGTTGTGCCTCCTTTTTCATCTTTTCTCTCATTATAAAATAGCCCACTTTTTACGTCAATCATAATGCTTTATGAACCTTGTTGTTTCTTCATTTTTCCCAAATTTACGCAACGTCATTTTCGAATATCTTTTCCCGACTTGCAAATACTATGTATGAAACTAACATCTGTCTATTAGGAGAATTATATGAATGCAGACAAAAAAGAATTAGGCTCACAGCTTGCCTACGCCGCTCTCGACGAAGTTCCAACACCAAAATCCGACGCCAAGGAAATCGTTGGCCTGGTAAAATCCAGCGGACGTATCACAGGTTATCAGCTTTCGGATGGTTCTACCATCTCAAAGGAAAATGCAGTCGCTATGGCAAAGGCCGGCGATATCGAAGGTGTCGGTATCGCACATCGTAATGGTTCCGAATACTTAAAGTCGCTCCCTGACGGAACCGAAAACAATAACTTAGGCAATCTGCCATCGGTGAGCGAATAAAAAGCGTCATTCTGACGCAGTTTCCTATAAAAGAAGAGAAGGGGTGCGAAGCTTCTTCTCCCTTGCTCATGGGCGTAGGTAAGATAACGTCTTGCCTACGCCCACTTTCTATCTAATTCTTGTACATTTCACGCCTCTTATTCCCTTAATTGGGCATAGCAAAAAAAATCCTCACCCATACGCCCACTCTTTTTCAAAACCGCGGGCGCTACAGTCAAATTTTCTCACCATCGCCCAATCCGACTTCAAATCCCATGAATTTCCTTTCTAGAAATCCTCCTTTGTCATGCAAACAGGGCGTAGAGAGATAATTTTTCCTCTCTACGCCCAAATCATGTAATAGGTGCGTTTCCTCTTCTCTATTCGTAATGAAGCATCGGGGATGTCAAACACGGGGTTCGAATCCCTCGTTGTTCAATAATG